>QIMA01000458.1 GCA_003233535.1 Rhodanobacteraceae bacterium | reverse complement strand
CAGCGAGCTGCGCGTCGAGGCCAATAGCCCGCTGGTGGGTCGGCGCATACGCATGCAGGAGTGGGAGAGCGAAAACGGCGTCACTGTGCTTGAGGTGATTCGCGACAAAGGCAAGCTGTTCTCGCCGCTGGATGCGACCGTTCGGCCTGATGACGTGCTGCTAGTAAAAGGCAAAGTCGATGGCCTGATGACATTTCGCGACCGCTTTAAGCTGATCATCGCGCCGGATTTTGCCCTTAGCGATGAGGACCTAGTGGGCGACAACATCGTTCTGGTCGAGGCGATGATCGCACCGGGATCGCGTTTCGCCGGTGAAACATTGGCTTCGTTGGACTTCTATAAACACTACAGCGCGCTGGTGCTGGCCATTCAGCGGCGGGGCATGGTCTTACGCGACAAGCTTAAAGAAGTGACGCTGACTTTTGGCGATTCGCTGCTGCTGCTGGCGCGGAAAGAGGATCTGCCGCAGCTACGGCGCAGCCAAGAGCTGATCATGCTCGATCGCGGAGAGCGTTTGCGAACGCCGCGCCGAGCGCGAATGGCGCTGATCATTATGGCGCTGGTGGTGGGGCTGGCGGCATTCAAAGTACTGCCGATTACCGTCGCCGCCCTGCTTGGTGTCATTGCGATGTTGCTAGCCCGCTGCCTGACCGTTGATGAGGCCTATGTTGCAGTGGAGTGGCGGGTCATTTTGCTGTTGGCCTGTATGATCCCGCTGGGCACCGCGATGCAGGATACGGGTCTTGCGCGTTGGATCTCAGACAACCTGATTGGCGTGGTTTCGCCGCTGGGCGCCGTGGCCACCCTGAGCGCCGTCTATCTGCTCACTGCGGTACTTACCGAACTGATGTCTAATAACGCGGCAGCTGTGCTGATGGCGCCGATCGCGATCACCAGCGCGCGCAGCATGGATGCCGATCCGCTGCCGTTCCTGCTCGCCGTGATGTTCGCTGCCTCTACTGCCTTTTCCACGCCGCTGGGCTATCAGACCAACACCATGGTCTACAACACCGGCGGCTATCGCTTCCGCGACTTCTTGGTGGTGGGCTTACCGCTCAACATCATACTTTGGCTGATGGCGACCTTGGTCATTCCGTGGATTTGGCCGTTATAGGTGGGAAGGGCTGAAAGCTGAGGGCACGGTTTTAGGTTTTAGGTTTAGATCCTTGCAAATTGGTCGTTCTCGGCAACACCGGGCTAAAACCTAAAACGTACCTCAGCTCAGCCCTTTCCTACCGACTCAACACCCGATCCAACCACTTCAGCAGCGGTGGTAGCTGCTCGGGCTGGTATTGCTCTTCGCTGTCCTTGGCCGCAATGGCGGCAGCGGGTGCCGGCCGGGCTTTGGGCGGTAGGTAGCGATTGACTGGCTTGTAGCCGAGTTCACCATAGAGGTCGACACTGCCCCGTTTTTCGGCGTAGCGAGACGCTTCGCTGTCGGGGTCGGCGAGGTCGCCGAACAGGCGGGCTTTGGTCGGGCAGGCCATCACGCAGGCGGGTTGCCGATCGGCGACCGGCAGGTCTTGGTTGTCGATGCGGTCGGCGCATAGGGTGCATTTTTTCATCACGCCTTCGACCGCGCTGAACTCGCGGGCGCCATAGGGACAAGCCCAGGCGCACAGCTGACAACCGATGCACTTGTCTTCATCAACCAGCACAATGCCGTCAGCGAGCCGCTTATAGCTGGCGCCGGTTGGACAAACGGTGACGCAGCCGGCGTTCTCGCAGTGCAGACAAGAGCGCGGGAAATGCATGGTCAGCGGCGCGCCATGGTCCTCGGGGCGCTTGGCGGTGTAGCTGTGCACGCGGTTGAGCCAGATCCCGTGTGGCTCGGCGCCGTAGGGCGACTCGTCGGTGAGCGGTCCGGCCATGCCGCCAGAATTCCAGCTCTTGCAGGCGACCGCGCAAGCGTGGCAGCCGACGCACAGGTCCAGGTCGATAACCAAGCCTAGACGCTTCTCGGTGGTCTCGGGGAGGCTGGTCATCGCTGATGCTCCCAGCGCTTCCGCAGCTTGGCTCCAAAGCGCAATATCGCTGGCGCCTTGATGCCGGTCGGCGGAGCGGGTAGTTCATCAAACTGAGGCTCCAAGCCGCGCTCTGCCTCGGCGCAGGGTTCTAGGCGCACGCGCAAATCGAACCACGCAGCTTGCCCGGTAACGGGGTCGGCGTTGGCCAGCGCTTTGTCGGCAAGCTGGTCGGAAATTAGATGGTTGAGTAGAAAGCCTTCGTTGGATTCCGGCGCCTTGGCGTTCAGACCCCAAGCGCCGCGGCGCTTGCCGATCGCATTCCAGGTCCAAACAGTGCCTGGCTCGACGGTGTCGCTGGCCCGTACCTGTGCACGCAGGCGCGAGTGCTGGCTGACGATCCAGGCCCAGCCGCCGTCCTTAACGTTAGCTGCTTCGAGCGTGTCGGGGTGCACATAGAGAAAATTGCGCGCCGCGATTTGTCTTTGCCAAGCGTTTTGGCCACCCCAGGAGTGATACATGAACATCGGCCGCTGAGTCAGTGCGGCGAGCGGGTATCCAGCCGCATCGGCAGTTTGGCTTTCAAACGGTGGGTACCAGATCGGCAGCGGATCGAAATAGCGCTCGACGCGCGGTCGCAGTGCGTCTGGAGGCTGCACTCGGCCGTGGCCTTGCGCGGCCAATCGAAAGCGCTGCAGAGTCTCGCTGTACAGTTGCAGCACGATGGGCGGTGCCGTGCCGACTTCGCCCGGCAGCAGGCCCAGTTGCTGTGCCCAGTTCAGATAGTCGCGGTTAGCCATTTTGAAGTAGCGAGCCGATTCCGGCATCTCGCTGCGCCAGTAGCAGCCGTTGTCGATGTAGCGCTGCATCTGTTCCGGGTTGGGTGCGCCCTTGCCATCAGCCTCTCCGTCAGCGCCGCGCCAGCCTGCCAGCAAGCCGACTCCGGGCGCTCGTTCGTGGCGCCATAAATACTCTGCGTAACCGCCGGGATAGCTGGGGTTGCCGTCGTCATCGGTCATGCCGGGCAGGCCCAGGCGCGCACCGAGGTCGAGCAGCACGCTTTGGAAGCCGCGTACGTCGCGGTCCGGCTCAAAGACCGGCTGGCGGATGGCGTCGGCAACACCGTCTGCATCCGATATCGGCCGGTCCAGCAGGCTGATGCCGTCGTGCCGTTCCAGGTAGGTGGTGTCGGGCAGGATGATGTCTGCATAGGCCACCATCTCGCTGGAAAAAGCGTCCGAATAGACGATGAAGGGAATCTTGTATTCGCCGCTTTCGACGTCCTTGTCGGTCAGCCAACCCATGGTCTGGCTGGTATTCATCGCCGAGTTCCAGCTCATGTTGGCCATGAACAGAAACAGCGTGTCGATGGGGTAGGGATCTGCTGCCCAGGCGTTGCGGATAACCGTGTGCAGCATCCCGTGCACCGCCAACGGGTGTTCCCAGGAGAAAGCGTGATCTATCCGCTCCGGGCTGCCGTCGGCGTTGACTAGCAAATCTTCGGGCGAGGTCGGGAAGCCGAGCGGCGCGCTATCGAGCTTGCCATCGGCGCCGCGCCGGCGACCGGGCTTGTTCGGTGGTGGTGTCGCTTTAGGAAACGGCGGCTGATAGCGGAATGAGCCGGGCGTATCGATCGCGCCCAACAGCATCTGCAGCAGGTGTAGCGAACGGCAGGTGTGGAAGCCGTTGACGTGGGCGGAGATGCCGCGCATCGCGTGCATCGCCACCGGGCGGCCGATCATCGTCTCGTGACGTCGACCGTGAGTATCGGTCCATGGCTGCTGCAGCTCTATTGCGTGGTCAAAAGCGATGTCGGCCAGCTCAGCGGCCAGGGCGCGAATCTGTTCGGCTGGGATGCCCGTCGCTTCGGCAGCGGCCTCTGGCGCGTAGGAAGGATCTAGGTAGCGCTCGGCCAACAGTTGGAATACCGGTACGGCGTCGCGGCCGTCGGCCAGCCGCACCTCGCCAACCACGCGTGGCGAGATGTCCGGCGTGTCGGCAGGAACGAGTTGGGGCACGTGCTCGCCAGCAACTGCACATAGCGGTCGGCCTTCGCGATCGCGAGCGAACAGGCCGTCGGCTGGATCGCCTGGAGCGCGCACGACCAGCCAGTGGGCATTGGCGTAGCGGACCAGAAATTCCAGGTCGATGCGGTCGGTGCGCAGCAACTCGTGGACCAGCGCGAGTGCCAAAGCGCCGTCACTGCCCGGGCGGATGGGAATCCATTCATCGGCAAGCGCGCCGTAACCGGTCCGCACTGGATTAATCACCACGATTTTGGCGCCGCGCTGGCGCAGCTTGCTTAGACCCAGCTTGATCGGGTTGGAGTCGTGATCTTCGGCTACGCCCCACAGCCACAGCGTGCGCGCGTGCTCCCAGTCCGGCTCACCGAACTCCCAGAACGAGCCGCCAACCGTGTACAGGCCGGCAGCGGCCATATTGACCGAGCAAAAGCCGCCGTGCGCCGCGTAGTTGATCGTACCAAAGGACTGCGCCCACCAGCCGGTGAGCGCCTGCGATTGATCGCGGCCGGTGAAGAAAGCCAGCTTGTTGGGGTCGTCGTTACGAATCTTGCCCAGACGCGCGCTGACCGTGGTTAGCGCTTCTTCCCAGGATATCGTCTCAAATTCGCCCGAACCGCGTGGTCCCACCCGTTTCAGCGGTGCGCTCAATCGCGCCGGCGACAGGTGCTGCATCGGGCCACTTGCACCCTTGGCACAGATCACACCGCGGTTCACGGGATGATCTGGATTGCCATCTACGTAGCGCAGCTGTCCGTCCTGCAGGTGCACGCGAATGCCGCAGCGACAGGCGCACATGTAGCAGGTGGTGGTCTTGGTTTCATTCATCCTAGAGACCTCAGTTGGACGGCATCTAGCGAGCACACAAGCCACAGTTAAACGCGGCAGTTTATGATGCGCCGGTCGCGTAGCCGGGAAAGCGCCCAATGATACTCACCAATAGCCCCCAGCGATGGGGTTTTGCCAGCCGATTGCAGCACTGGACGATGGCCGGGCTGCTTATATTGCAGTGGTTCGCGGGCGAGTACGACGATGTCTTCGGCGGCTCCAGTTTCCATGTTTCGTTGGGTATAGGGCTAGTATTTCTGCTCGTGGTGCGTCTGGGCTGGCGCTTCTACGGCGGAGTTCCGGACGATAGCCCCACGGCGCCGCGATGGGAAAGCGCGATTGCCAAGATCACGGTGTGGGCTTGGTATCTGCTGTTGTTGGCGCTGCCGTTCACCGGCTTGGCCTATCGCCACGCGCGCGATCGCGACACCTCGTTCTTCGGCCTGTTCAACTTTCCGCGGCTGGTGTCGGCAGACCGCGATTTCGCCCATCAACTGGAGGACGTCCACGAATGGCTGGGGTGGGTCGCGGTCGGTTTGCTCGTGCTGCACATACTGGCCGCGCTAAAACACCAGTTCATCGACCGCGATGGCATGTTGCGGCGAATGTGGAGCGGTGAAGCGCGGTAGCCGCAGAGCGCTTAAAGCGTGTGCCATTCGCGCCGAGCAGTGGATTAACGCCGAAGTCTTGGCTGAAGTTCCATACAGCGCAGAACACCGGGCTAGTGCCCGGAAACGTATAGCTCGGCCAGCGACATTAGCCGCTTTGCCACAGTGAGTCCCAGGGCCCGGTGATAGCCACGCTGAAACCGGGCGTATAGACGTTGGCGAACAGCCACTTGCCGTCGGCTGAAAAGCAGCAGCCAGCCCACTCTGCGCCGGACAAATCGCGCCCACCAATCTTGGTCTGGTTCACCGCCAGGCGCACCGGCTTGTAGTCCGGGCTCAGCCAGTACAGGGCCTGACCGCGCCCGGGGCCGCGCAGCGCGCTGTCTTCGCAAACAACCAGTCCGCCGCCCGGCGCCGCAATGATGTTGTCTGGATAGTCGAATTCGCTGCGCTCAGCGGCGCCAATTTCGTAAACCAAGCGCAACTCGCTGCGCTCTATATCGAAGACGAACACTTGACCCGCATCAGCGTTGCCGCCGTCGGTACTGGTGAAGTAAATCTTGCCGTCGGTGTAGGCACAGCCCTCCAGACGGGTGAAGCGGGTCGCTCCCTGAGCGATACCCTGCTGAGAAACGCCCATGCCGATCTTGTCGTCGGCATTGATGCGGCCGCGCGTAGGCTGCTCGATGGGGACCCAGTCGGCCTCCATTGGTTGGTGGCGCGGAGCATCCTTGCGCAAATCCGGCTGGCCTTTAACCCGCAGCATCTGCAGTTCGCCGCCATTGGCATACTTGCTCTTGGTTTTCGGGACGAAGCGATAGAAGCCCGCCTGGGTGTACTGATCTTCGGTTAGGTAGGCGTAGCCACTGGCTGGATCGACCGCTACAGCCTCGTGTCGGAACAGGCCCATGTCCTTGATCGGTTTGCCGTCAGAACGACCGACCCCAGGAACTTCGAAAACGAAGCCGTGGTCGAGCATGTCGCGGTGGTCGGAGATGCCGCCCAAC
>QIMA01000236.1 GCA_003233535.1 Rhodanobacteraceae bacterium | reverse complement strand
CGCCGGGTGCTTCACTCGGTGGCGCGCGCCCGAAAGCCAGCTTTCGCAATGTTGATGGCTCGCTTTGGCTGGCCAAGTTCCCTTCTGCCGAGGATCGCTACGATGTCGGTCTATGGGAACTGCTGACCTGTCAGCTGGCGAAAGATGCCGGCATTGTCGTGCCGCCGGCGAAGGTCCTCAGGCTTTCCGATCGTGGTCATACCTACGCGGTCTCGCGCTTCGATCGTCAAGGCGCTACGCGTCGCATATTCGCATCGGCCATGACCTTGCTTGATGTCGACAGCAGCGAGGGGAGCTCGTACCTCGACCTAGTTGCCGCGATCGAAAACGAAGGCACCTCACAGCACATCGCTACGGACCTTGAGCAACTGTTTCGACGCGTCATGTTTAACATCCTAATAGGCAACCGCGACGACCACCTACGCAACCATGCCTTCTTACGCGAGGCTAACGGCTGGCGGCTATCACCGGCCTTCGATGTTAATCCAAACCCCGACAGGAACAGCCACGTCTTGTCCATCGATGATTCCAGCTCCTTGCCCGATACGGAGCGAGTGCTGGCAACGGCTTCGTACTACCGATTGTCTGACCAGGCAGCGTCCGCGATAGCTACGCAAATTCGAGATGTAGTGCATACCTGGGACAAGCGGGCGAAGTTACTGCAACTCAAAAAAACCGAGATTGATTTGATGCGCGGAGTGATCAACCCAGACCGATGAACAGCTCTGATCGCATCGCATCATGTAGCCGAAGTTGATACGAGCGTTGCACCTACGACGCCGGAGAAGTCGTCTTGGTAGGACGCGTCGATGTCATTGCTCATCGGTTATTGCGACAACGCCCGTGCAGTCTGAACTGGCATGAAGAGACGCAGCGGTTGGTCGGGTAACGAAGTGAACCCGAAATCCTCGTAGTAGTTTTTGCGTCGCTCTACCGCACCCACGTCACCGTCGTCGAGAACATCCAGCACGATGAGGCAGGTGCCAATCTCATCGGAGATTCGGGCTATCCGGCTCAAGGCATCCGCGACCAAGGCGCTACCAATACCGTTCCCTTGTTGAGCTGAGTCGACACCGATCATGGCGATGAACACGGCCGGGAGCATGCCATTGTTCATGGCCTTTTTCTCGTAGGCTACAGGCATCGCTTCGACATCAATCGCGTGCATGTTGACGCCATAAAAACCAACAACGCGGTTATCTCGATCGACTACGACCCAGACGCGGACAACGTCTACCTTACTACCCTTCTTCGCAGCGAGCTTCAGATAATTGTGTTGCGCAGTGGGGGCAGCGAAACGGGGTCACTAAGACCCGCTATCCCGTTGGGTGCGCCTCGGCGTCTTCACCCCCAGAAAAGAGGCAACAATCACTGTCAGGGTTGTCCCGCCAAGAATGCCAGCCACCATCGGGCTCCCCAGCATTAACGCCACAAGAGACGAGGCAAGCCCAGCCGCTGACGTGATTAATGCGTAGTTCTGGCCCCTGCGAACAGCATCAGCATTTGCCACACTTGCATTAGCGGTAATCGCGCGGACTTCTTTTCGGTCTTCGATCTCAGCTTCTAACGATCTTTCCGTGAGAGCAAAGACCCTGTCAGCAAACCCCGGCTGAATCTCCTCGTACCTAGCCATCTCGGAAGCCGGTGGGATCGGCCCCTGGTGGTACTCCTGTGAGATTACTTGCTCGCTAACGCGTTCCTGGCTTGCAGCTTGTCCTTCAACGCGCTGCGGCTTTCCGCGTTCGATTTTTTGATTGCGCGCCATTCACCATCCCCGTTGTAGAGCTAACACGATGCGCAACCTTGGCCCGAAAATCTGAGGCCGTCATAACTTTCAGCGTAGGCAAACGCACGAGATCACTCACTGGAGCCAGTGAGAACGCTGAAAACGCGCCGACCAAATAGCTGGATTTTCGTTTGGTGTTCATTGGTTCAATCCTCCCGCCCCTTATGCATGTCCGCATCAATATCTCACCTAGTTATATCAGATGGCGATGTATGTAAACCACCTAACCTGGGCACCTGCGGGACCTTGAGGGACTGTGCGGGACTGTTTTGAGCCGATTGTTCACAGTGGATCTTGGCGGCCTGCTCAGCTTCAGCCGTACACCGTGCCTGGAACGCGGCTGGCGATTCGTCGCTGACCGCGCCAGCGCTCAAGCACGCTTCAATTGCGAGCAAGAAGGCGGCTTTGTGCATATCGCGATGCTGGCACACAACACAGGTCAGGCCATGACAACAAGCGGTCAGCGCACGATAAAGAAAACGCGTATGGGCACGCTGGCCGAGTAGTGTTTCGGGTATTTTTCGGGTACGGGTAAGAATTCGTACTGAAAAGCCAGTGTAATTTACTGATTCTATGGCGCGCCCGGCAGGATTCGAACCTGCGACCCCTGCCTTCGGAGGGCAGTACTCTATCCAGCTGAGCTACGGGCGCGTGGTGGTTTGGCGGGAAGAAATCCTGCCGAGCGGCGGATGATAGCTGACTGCGGCGATCTGGACGAGGGCCGCGCGCGATTTGTTAGATAGTGCGAACGACTTCCGACACGGCAGCCTGCCCGGCTATACTCCTCGCTTCTTTTTCTACCGATGCACGCCTTGCCCTCGTTCGGCCGGTGTGGAGGATTGATCCGTGACCAAGCACGATGCGACGTTTCTTCGCCACTTTTCCATGATCATCGTTGGGTTGACGCTTTTCACGGTGTTCTTGATTCTCGTTGCCGGTCAGATTCATGCGGGCTTCCTCGCCAACCAATCTAAGGACGGTGAGCCTAGCGAGCGGCAGCTTGCGCAGATGGCCAAGGTCGACGAGCGGATACGGCCGATTGGTGGTGTGTATGCCGGTGAAACCGGTCGCGCGGCGATGCTGGCGGCGGCTGAGGCGGCACGTGAGGCGGCGGCCAGCCAGGTTGCCTACGGCGGCACGCTAGACGGTACGGTGATTTACGACACCCTGTGCGGCGCCTGCCACACCGCTGGTGTCGGCGGCGCGCCGAAGATGGAAATGGCCGCCTGGACCGCACGGATCGGCCAGGGCATGGAAGTGCTGGTCGATCGCGCTATCGAGGGCTACACCGGCGACGGCGGGATCATGCCGGCGCGCGGCGGTAACCCGGCGCTCACCGATGAGCAGATCGAAGTGACCGTGCAGTACATGGTCGACTCGATGCAGTAGCAGGAGCAGCGCACAGCGCTGATCTTCGACCATGACTATTCGACTGCTGCTAATCGCCACCCTGGGGTTTTCCCTGGGTGCCTGCGACCTTATCGATATTCCCGGCAACGGTGGCCAGTTCGACCCCGCTGACCAGTGCGGTGGGCTCGCGATGCCGATCAGCCGAATTCAGGGCTACAGCCACTCATCACCACTGCTCGGTCGTGATGTCGTCATCGATGCGGTGGTGATCGGGAATTTCGCGGAGAACTTGGGCGGCATTTTCGTTCAAGACCAGCAGCAAGATCGCGATGGCGACCTCTCAACCTCGGAGGGCATGTTTGTCGCGCTGGACCGAGCGCCGCCGCAACTAGCAGTCGGCGACGTGATTCGTGCGGCGGGTTTGGTCGCGGAGATAGGGCAACAGGGAGAAACGCTGACCAGTCTGACCGCACTGACCAGCTTCCGAGTTTGCGGTGCGGCTGAAGAATTACCGCTACCGGCCATTGTTGAACAGGCTCTGCTGGGTGACGAGAGCTGGGAACGCTACGAGGGCATGCGGGTTTCGATCGAAACGCCGCTAACCGTCATTGACCAAGGCAATCTGTATCGGCGCGGCCAGCTCACGGCGTCACTGTCCGGCCGCCAGTTCAGCCCTACCGAGGTCGTCCTGCCGGGCGAGCAAGCGCGGCTACATCAGGCGGTGAACACGGCAGCTCGAATCGTGATTGACGATGCGAACCTAGCTGAGCGGCCAGAGCAGCTGCCGTACCTAAAGCGTTGGCCAAGAGTCGAGCGGCCGCTACGCATCGGCAGCCGGATCAGCTCCGCCACCGGCGTGTTAGATCATCGCCAAGGCGAATATCGGCTCTATCCAGAAGCTGAACTGAGCATTGAGCAGGCACCGCGAACCACGCGTCCGCCCGACGTCGACGGCGATCTGCGCGTAGCTGCCTTCAACGTGCTGAACTACTTCAACGGTGACGGTCAAGGTGGCGGCTTCCCAACTGACCGTGGCGCGGTGGACAGCGCCGCCTTGAAGCGCCAGCAAGACAAGCTGTTGGCGAGCTTGGTGGCGCTCAACGCCGACTTATATGCGCTAATGGAGCTGGAGAACGACGGCTACGGCGAGACCAGCGCCATAGTCCAACTCGCCGCCGCACTGGATCGGAAGAGTTCGCGGCGACGCGACTATGTCGCCTTGACCCTGGAAAGTGAGCGCCTCGGTGGCGATGACATCACGGTGGGCATGCTCTACGACCGCAAGCGACTATCGCCGGAGGGTGCGGCTGCAGTCTTGGATAGCGGTGCGTTCACGATTGGCCGACCGGTGTTGCTGCAGGCGTTTCGGCAGCTGTCCAATGACGCCGTTTTCAACGCCGGCGTTATGCATTTCAAGAGCAAAGGCGGATGCAAGGACGCCGACACTCTGAATCGCGATCAGAATGACGGCCAGGGCTGCCACAACGCGACCCGTGTGAAGCTGGCAAAGCAGCTCGCTGATTGGTTGGAGAACGATCTAGAACTGGCTGATCCGGACGTTCTGCTGCTTGGCGATTTCAATGCGCACGCGCTGGAGGATCCCATTCGGTTGTTGGCCCAGCGAGGATTTGTCCGCATCGCCGACGACGACGATCCGTCTGACTACACGTACAACTATCGCGGCCAGTCCGGCAGCTTGGATCATGCCCTCGCCAACCAATCACTGCGTGAACAGATTGAAGGCTCGGCACCCTGGCACATCAACGCTGATGAACTGGTCGAAGCGGACTACCGTCTAGACGGCCGCAGCCGCGAGGCGCGACGGATGTATCGCGCCGATCCTTACCGGTCCTCGGATCACGACCCGCTCATCATCGGACTCGATTTGCGGGCGGAGGAGTCGCCCGAATGACGCAGCGCTGGCCTGATAACGGCCATCGCGGCCTGATTGATGGCCCCGCCGGCGCACTTCAGGTGCGCTACGGCGCGCCCGCAGGTGGCGCCGCGTCCGAACTGGCGGTGATCTGTCATCCGCACCCGCTCCACGGCGGAACGATGAACAACAAAGTGGTGAGCACGCTTGAGCGCTTATTCATCGCTCGCGGGGTGGCCACGCTGGTCTTCAATTTCCGCGGCGTCGGCCAATCGACAGGCACTCACGACGACGCCCGCGGCGAGCAGGACGATCTGCGCGCAGTCATCGCTGAGGGTCGCGCTCGAATGGATCAGCCCAAGCTGTGGTTGGCCGGCTTCTCTTTTGGCAGCTACGTCGCCGCCGCCGTGGCCGGACAAGACCAGCCAGTGGGACTAATCAGCGTCGCTCCGCCAGTGAGCAAGTGGGGCTTTGCTGACGTCGGCAACCCTGGCTGCCCCTGGTGGGTGCTGCAGGGCGGCGCTGACGATGTGGTCGATCCGCAGGCGGTATACGACTACGTTGACCAGCATCCCGCGCGGCCGCATCTCATCCGTTTTGACGGCGCTGGCCATTTCTTCCACGGCCGCCTGATTGAGCTGCGCGATCAACTCAATCAAGCGCTCGATAGCGGTGTCCCAGGCTCCACGCAGTGAATGGCAACGACAACGCGCTGACCCCGCTGGCCGCCTATGACGCCGGGGTCGACAGTGGACAGCTGCAGGAAGACCACGGCCAACGGCTGGTGCTGACCGAACTAGAACGGCTGCACTATGCGCTGCTGGCCAATCAGCCCGACGGTATGTTCGGTCGGGTAATTGCCCGCTTCCAGAAGCCGCAAAGCCCCCGCGGACTGTATTTGTGGGGCGGCGTCGGTCGCGGTAAGACCTTCCTCATGGACATGTTTTTCGACAGCCTGCCGTTCGCCGAAAAGACCCGCCTGCATTTCCACCGCTTCATGGGCAAAGTCCATCACGAATTGGCGAGAACGCGAGATCAAACAGACCCGCTGGAAAAAGTCGCGGAACGGCTGTCCGGATCCGCGCGTGTACTGTGTTTTGACGAGTTTTTTGTCTCCGACATCGGCGACGCGATGATCCTGACGCGGTTGATGGAGCATTTGTTCGCGCGCGGGCTGACGCTAGTAACGACCTCCAACGTGCCGCCCTCCGGTTTGTACAAAGATGGCCTGCAGCGGTCCCAATTCCTACCGGCTATAGCGCTGCTAGAAAAGCATTGCGAAGTGCTACACCTGGACACTCCCACCGATTACCGGCTCCGCGCGCTGACCAGCGCACCGCTGTATCTGCACCCACACGGTGCGCAGAGCGAGGCTGCACTGGCCGAGTTCTTCGATAAGGTCGTGCCCGGCGGCGCAGTAGAAG
>QIMA01000337.1 GCA_003233535.1 Rhodanobacteraceae bacterium | reverse complement strand
ATTCGCGCTAGCCAGCATTTGCGGACTCGTCGCTGGACTGATTCCGGCACTGCGCGCCAGCTCCATGGATCTGAATGTGGCATTGCGCAGCGGCGAACGCGGCAACGTTTCTGCGGGCAAGAAGCGCTCGCAAAACGTCATGGTCGCCGTGCAGTTCGGATTTACCATGATCCTGCTAGTCGGATCGGGATTGTTTATTCGCAGCTTTGTCGGCCTGCTGCAGGTCGACCCAGGCTTTGAAAAAGCCCAAACCATTGCCTTTGATCTAAACCTAGCCGAAACGCGCTATGCCGATGATCAGCAGCGTTATGCGGCAATGCGAGGCTTGAGCGAGCAGCTTCAGGCGCTCCCCGGTGTGCAGTCCGTGTCCCACAGCTCAACCCTGCCCCTTAGCGGCCGCGATCGGACTGAGTTTGTGAGCCGTGCCGACCGCGAAGCCAGCTTTGACTACACAACCGGCGTGGGCTTCGTCAGCGAGACATACTTCGCCACGCTAGGCATGCGCTTGCTGCGTGGTCGGCTGCTAACAGCTGCAGACTACCGATCCGAGTCCAGGGCCTTGGTCGTCGATTCCAGACTTGCTAGCGAGCTCTACGCCGACGCCAATCCGGTCGGTGAGCGGCTGCGTTTTTTGGGCGAGGAATGGGAAATCGTTGGCGTTACCGCACCCGTTCAACACAGTTCATTGTTTCGCGCCCCCATCCCACGCGTCTACTTGCCGCAAGTTCAATCGCTGGCAGAAACCAGTTTCGTCCTGCGTAGCGAGCTCCCAGCGGAAAGTCTGAGCGCGGCAATCCGTGAAACCGTCCGCTCTTTCGATGAAACGCAGGCGGTGGCCAACATGCGCACGATGAGCGATGCATTTAGCCGCTCGTTGAGCACCGAACGGACGACGGCCTCGCTGATCGGCGTGTTCGCGGTCATCGCCGTGGTCTTAGCATGCATCGGCATCTACGGCGTGATCTCTCAGCTAATCGCGCTGCGTCGACGGGAGCTAAATATTCGTCGCGCACTGGGTGCGCAGCGCAGCCAGGTCCTGAAGCTAATCTTGCGCCAGGGTCTGGGCGCAGCCCTGCTCGGTGTATCTGGCGGGTTGGTTGCCGCATTTGGTCTCAGTGGTTTCCTCAGCCAAATGCTGTTCCAGATTGCTCCGCACGATCCGTTAACTTACGCGGGCACGACCATCGCCCTGCTTTCACTGGCCGTGATGATGATCGCTGTTCCCGCATTCCGCGCCACGCGCGGGGACAGTATTTCGGCCTTGCACTCAGATTGACCGACCCGGTGAGAGCGGAGATGGAGAAACATCCGGGCTAAGCTAATGCTCGGTAGCAACGCGGCCAGCCAACCGGCTGAATCACGAAGGCCGCGGAATCGTCGACATTCGAATCGGTTGTCGGATCGCAGGGCTATTCGAACGAGCCCATCCGGGCGCGCAGGGTTTGCGCAGCGCGGCGACTAACCTCCACTTCATTGCCGCCGCGCAGCCGCGCGATCAATCCATAGCCGACATCCGGCTCCAGGCTTTCTATGGCGTCCAAGCGCAAGATGCAGTGGCGGCTCACGCGAAAGAAGTGTGCGGGATCGAGGCGTTGTTCAATCCGGCTCAGTGAGCTGAGCACGTAGGCCACACCGTAAACACTGTGGACCGCGGCGTGATTGCCGACCGTTTCTATACGATCAATCTCGTTGAGGCGAACGATGCGAGCGCTTTCACCAAACTTCAGCAGCAGGCTGTGATCCATCGGCAAAGTCGACGGTCCAGCGCGGGTATCGGACGGACGTACTCTGGCCAGGGTCCGAGCCAATCTCTCCGGATCGACCGGTTTGACCAAATAGTCCAGAGCATTCAGCCCGAAAGCATCAATCGCAAAGCTGTCGAATGCGGTGCAAAACACAAACTGACAGCAGTCCTCGATTTGTTCGGCCACCTGCAGTCCGCTACTACCGGGCATTTGGATATCTAGGAACACTAGATCTGGCTGCAGCGTTTCGATGGCGTGCAGTGCAAGTTCGGCGTTCTCCGCCTCACCGACCACCTCAACGCGATCGTGCGGCTTGAGCAATCGGCGTAGCTCTGCGCGGGCAATGCGCTCGTCGTCCACTAGTAGCGTGCGAATCAATGCCATTGAACTAGTTCACCGGCAACATGAGTCGGACCCGATGATGGCTGGGCCCGCTATCAACGCTCAGCTCGGCGCGTTCAGGGAAGGTGAGGCTCAATCTTTCGCGCAGATTGGCTAAACCGGTACCGGTGCCGCTGCGGTTGCCTTGCCCGCCGCAATCGTTGCTCACATCCAACTCCCAGCCTGCCGCGGAGCGGGCGGCGTGTATGGAGAGCGTGCCGCCACTGAGATTGGGTGCGATGCCGTGCTTGATTGCGTTTTCAATCAGACTCAATAGGGCTAGCGACGGCACCGGCAGCGCCAAGCAATTCTCAGCCAGATCTACCTCCACCTTGAGTCGCTGCTCCAGGCGCGCCTGCTCAATCGCTAAGTAGCGCTGGGCCAAACGCCACTCATCTTCCTACGAATGTGTGCTCCGCTCGCTCTGACTGAGATGAAAGCGAAACAGCTCCGAGAGCTCGGTAATCAAGTCCGCGGCGCGCTGCGGCTGCTCAAAGATCGTGCCGCGGATGGTGTTGAAGGCGTTAAACAAGAAGTGCGGATTAAGCTGGTGGGTTAGTTGCGCTAAGCGCGCCTGCTGGGCCTGCTTGAGCAGCTTGCGGTGCTGCGCCATCGCCTGCCAACCTAGGTACAGCGCGCACCAAACTGCGGAGGTGAGCCAAATATTGGTTACCACAAAGAAATACAGCCGACCGCCTTTGAGATCAAAGCCCAATTCATCGTCGCCGGCCTGAAAGCGAATCGAAGTAATGCTGTTTATTGAGGTGAGCTGGAGTCGATCAATCGCCAGCCCCACGAGTACGTAAAACAGCGCCAGCACCAGCAACCAGCCCGCCAGTGCCGCCCAGGCCCTGGCGTTGGGTGTGCGGTGCATGTAGCGCAGCCGCAGCAGCGGTCGCATACCTACGTGGCTGGTTAAGAAAAACAGCAGCGCATCAAGCGAGGCTCGGGTTAGAACGCCAGCATTGGTAATCGCCGAGCCGCCATCTATGCGTTCCAGCATGAGTTTGCCCATGCCCAGCGAGACAACAGCGACCCCGACCTGCATCCACCAGTATCCCGGCGTTGCGCTGGTTAATGTTGCGGTCCATTGGCGAGTAAAGGTGGTCATGCGTGATCGCGAACATTAGGGAATGCCGAGGGTGCGCGATTAGCCGCTCGCGGTCCAGTGCGCGAACTTTTACTCATAGCGCAACGCATCAATCGGGTGCAGCCGCGAGGCCTTCACCGCAGGCGCTAATCCAAACAGCACGCCAATCGCCGTAGTAAAGCCCATCGAGAGCAGCACTGCCCAGCCCGGGACCGATGCACCTGACATCCCCGGCACGGCCACCGAAATCAGCATCGCGAAGCCCCAACCCAAGGCCAAGCCGATCAGGCCGCCAAAAATCGACAGCACTAATGCTTCGACTAGGAACTGCAGCAGGATAAATCCGGGCGTCGCGCCGAGCGCTTTGACGATGCCAATTTCTCGAGTGCGTTCGGTAACCGAGACCAACATGATGTTCATCACGCCGATCCCACCCACCAGCAAGCTGATGCTAACCACAGCGCCAGCGACCATGGTCACGCCCTGAACGATGCTGTCAAAGTTCGCACGCGTTCGCTCCGCAGTCTCAAATTCAAACGGATCTGGATCGCCATCCGCCGTGCCGTAACGTGAACGCAACAGCTGCGTCACTTGATCCTGCAAACGGCTCATGGGCACACCTTCGGACGGCCGCAGGTAGATTTGCACATCCTCTGGCTGGCCAGGTGCCGACAGCGTGCGCAACGTGCTGAATGGCGCGATCAAATAATTGTCCTGATCAAAGCCAAACAGCGAGCCGCGCGCTTCGGTGACGCCGACGACTCGAAACCACTCGCCGCCGATCTCCACAAAACTGCCGATCGGGTCCTCCGGAAGATCCAAATCGCGCACGACCGTCGGGCCCAGCACGACCACCCGCCGGCGCCGTTGGTCATCGCTTTCGGTCAAGAACCGGCCTTGGTCAGTGTAGACGCGCACCACGTTCTGATACTGGCTGTCTGTACCCACGATCTGCGTCGCGGTGGTGTGCCCGGCGCTACGTACTTGACCACCCAGACTGAGCGGCAAGGTCACCCCGGTGACGTGATCAACGCCTCGTATGCGATTGCGAAGAGCGATGAAGTCATCCGTCGATAGCGTATTGCGCAGGCCGATCAACAGTTCCTCGCGCGGCGTGTAGGCGCGCACAATGACCATATCCGAGGCGAGATCGTCCAGCTGTCGAGTAATCGTGCTCGACAGCCCCTGCATCACGGCGACCACCGCAATCACCGCCGCCACGCCGATGATAATCCCCAGTGCAGTCAGTGCGCTGCGCAGCGCATTGGCACGTATCGCCGTGAGCGCGGCGTAACTGCCCTCCCAAACGGCGTGCAGTAAATTTGCTTCAGGCGCTTGCACGATGGGCCTCCTGGCGAAGATCTTCGACTATTTGGCCGTCAACCAAGCGCACGCTACGCGCGCAATGATCGGCAATATCCTGTTCGTGGGTGACCAGTATCAGCGTATGCCCCTCGGCGTGCAGCGCATCGAACAGCGCCATGATTTCAACGGTTGTGCGGCTATCCAGATTGCCGGTTGGCTCGTCACCGAGCAGGATCGCCGGCTCAGTAACCAACGCTCTAGCAATCGCGACGCGCTGGCGCTGCCCGCCGGAAAGTTGACTCGGCAAATGATCCACACGGTCGGCCAAGCCGACGCGTTCCAATGCATGCAGTGCGCGCTCTCGCCGCTCTTTGCGCGGCATCAGCCGGTAGACCAAGGGCTGCATCACGTTGGCGAGTGCTGAGGCGCGCGGCAGCAGATTGAAACTCTGGAAGATGAATCCCACTGAACGATTGCGCTCATGTGCCAGCTGCCCTTCATCAAGCGCGGCTACATCCCTGCCGCGCAATAGATAGCGACCACTGCTGGGCACGTCTAAGCAGCCGACGATATTCATCAAGGTCGACTTGCCGGAGCCCGAAGGACCAACGATGGCGACGTATTCATTAGCGTGTATAGACAAATCGACCTCATTCAGCGCAAGAAACGTGGTCTCGCCCATTCGGTAGGCCTTGCTCACGCGCTCAAAGCGAATCACCTCGCCGGCGGCAGCGCTCATGGTTCTACTCTTTGGCGCAGCGGGGCACCCGCGTAGACCTGAGTCAGCGTCCGACCGGGGCCGACGACGACTAGCTCCGACTCGGCTAAATCGCCGCTGATCGCTTGGGAGAAGTCATTGGCTAGGCCAGTCTCTACGCTAATGCGTTCAGCCTGTTGCCCGTCATCCATGCGCCAAACGTAGGCACCCTCGTCGTCGCTACGCACAGCGGCAACCGGTACATGCAGACTCGATTCGCCCTGAGCCGTCTCGATCTCGGCGCGGCAGCTCATCCCCGGATGCAGCTTCAGATCCGCGGGGTCCAGCTCTACGCGGACGCGAAAGGCCAAGCTCTGCGAGCTGCCCAGCTGCCGTGCGGAGCTGCCGATATGAATCACCTTGCCGATGAGCCCGATCTGCGGGTACGCCGCAGCGTAAACCTCCACGCTCTGACCGACATCGATACGCGCAATGTCGGCCTCGTCCACACGCAACTCTGCCAACAGCACGCTCGGATCGGCCAACACCATCAAGTTCGAACCGACGATATTGACTGTTCCAGCGATCACCGTTTCGCCCGGTTTGACGTCGACCGAGACCAGCAATCCGTCTATCGGCGCTACAAACAGGCTGCGCTGCAGCCGGTCAGCTGCACGATCTTTCTGCGCTCGCGCCTGACGCAAAGCCTGGCGCGCTGCCTGCACCGAAATCTGCACAATTTCGTGTTCGCTCTGCAGTTGCTCAAAAGCATCGGACCCGACCAAACCGCGAGCATGCAGCTGACGCTGTCGAGCCAACTGTCGGGCCAAGTCTCGCTCCCGCGCCTGACGGCTCTGAATCTCGATCTGCGCCGAACGCACGCCAGCGTCAGCGGCATCCAAGTCGGCTTCGAATGCCTCCTGATCCAGGCGCATCAGCAGATCCCCGCGCCTAACCCGCTGCCCTTCCTCAACCAGCACCTCGGCTACGCGCCCGGTGACCTCCGAGCGCAGCTGAATCTGTTCTGAGTAAACCAGTGACCCGGAGGCCAGCGCAGTATCGGCCAAGATGCCGCGCTCCACGGGTGCAAGATCGACTAGCAATGTCTGGCCACCGCGGTTCTGACTAAACCACAACAACCCACCTAGACCGACAATAATCGCCAACGCCACTAACAGCTTGCGCATCTGTGTACCCCTTTAGCCCGGATATTTCATGAACTCGCGCGATGATCGCGCAGGACATTGATTGCCCAGTGGTTTTTCCGCAGGAGCGGTGTAGTGGTTCAT
>QIMA01000484.1 GCA_003233535.1 Rhodanobacteraceae bacterium | reverse complement strand
ACATGCTCAAACAACGACTGACTTAGCTGTCGGATTTGCGGTCGGTTCGTAGTGCGTTCGCCCGCGAGCACGCGGTTATCCGAGCCAATGCTGGGTTAATTCCTGACAGAGTGGAACACGCCACTAGCTTGCAGACGATGCGGCGCCTTGGCGCCGCCTTAACCTTCGCCCCGGACCAGGAGCCGCCCTAGCAGAGCACCATTGGAGCCGATTCTAAAGTTCCATCAAGAGCGAAATACTCCACTAGTGCTGCGGTCAGTCTGTAAATTCACTTAACCACACGTCATGCAGAGCCCCTGACACACCCCCGAGACGCGCTACAGCCTCTATAATGGCGAGCTTTGCGGCGTTTCCCTGCGGGTCAACGCTGCCTTCCTCCCAGCTAGCGACGGATCCGTGAGCGAATATCTCGATCAGCTGTACCAGTCTTCAGCCCTTTCCGGCCTCAACGCCGATTACGTAGAAGAGCTCTATGAGCGCTTCCTGACCGACCCGGCGAGCGTTAACCCAGATTGGCGTAGCTACTTCCAGTCGCTGCGTAACGGCGCCGGTACGGAAGTGCCGCATCGGCCCGTGTTGGCTCGCATCGGTGAGATGTCCAGGCAGCAGCGCAAGCTGGCCAGCGCATCCGGGAGCGATCTCACCGCTGATCAACAGGCGCGCCAAACCGGCGTCCTTAAGCTGATCAACGCGTATCGCATCCGCGGCCATTTGGTCGCCGACGTGGACCCTTTAGATCTCAGCGTAGAGCACGAAGTGCCGGATCTGGAGCTTGGATTCCACGGCCTCTCCGAGGCTGATCTGGAGTCTGAGTTCGACTCCGGTCCGCTGATCGGGCCAAAGCGGCGCAAGCTGCGCGAGATCATCGATTTACTCAAGGCAACCTATACACGCACGATCGGTGCCGAGTACATGCACATCACCGATTTGGTGCAGCGGCGTTGGATGCAGCACCGACTAGAGGGAACTGGCGGCCAGTTTGCTTTCAGTGCGGAGAAGAAGACCCGAATCCTTGAGCGCCTGACGGCCGCCGAGGGCATGGAGCGCTATCTGCACACGCAATACGTTGGGCAAAAGCGCTTCTCGCTGGAGGGTGGCGATGCCCTGATGCCGATGCTGGACAGCATCGTCCATCGGGCCGGCGGTGCCGGTGCCAAGGAGGTCGTCATCGGCATGGCTCATCGCGGTCGGCTTAACGTCCTAGTGAACTTGGTTGGCAAGCCGCCGAAGGAGCTGTTTGAGGCCTTCGAGGGCAAGGACGCTGTTGCTGATCCGACCTACTCAGGTGACGTCAAGTACCACCTGGGCTTTTCCTCCGACCTCAATACTCGTGGCGGACGAGTGCATTTGGCCCTGGGATTCAATCCCTCGCATTTGGAAATCATCGATCCGGTGGTGGTCGGTTCGGTGCGTGCGCGACAAGTTGCGCGCGGCGACAATGGTGTGGCTGAAGTGGTGCCGATCCTGATTCACGGTGACGCCGCATTCGCCGGTCAAGGCGTGGTCATGGAACTGCTGAACATGTCGCAGGCACGTGGCTACGAGGTCGGCGGCACGGTCCATATCATCATCAACAATCAGGTTGGCTTTACCACCAATAACCCGCGAGATGCGCGGTCGACGCTGTACTGCACCGACGTTGCGAAGATGGTTCAGGCGCCGATCCTGCACGTCAACGGTGACGATCCGGAAGCGGTGGTCTACTGCGCACAGGTCGCTTTGGACTTCCGCAACACGTTTGCTAAAGACGTGGTGATCGATTTGGTTTGCTATCGCCGTCACGGCCACAACGAGGCGGACGAGCCCGCGGCTACCCAGCCGCTGATGTACAAGAACATCCGCAGCCGGCCGTCGCCGCGGCAAACCTACGCCAGCTCGCTGCTGGGACAGTCAGTGGTCAAGCAAGAGTTTGTTGACGGCCTGGGCGAAAATTACCGCACGCGTTTGTCCGCGGGCAAAGTCGTCGCCCCAGATATTATTCCGCACGGTGAAGTGACCCAGTTCACCTTCGACTGGCGGCCGTATCTGAAAGGCCAGTGGGATGAAGCGGTGACCACCGGTATGCCGATCGAGAGGCTGAACGATATCGCCAAACGGCTCAATCAGGTTCCGGACAGCATCAAGCTGCAGGCGCGCGTGGCCAAGGTCTATGCCGATCGCCAGAAAATGGCTGCAGGCGAGCAATCGGTTGATTGGGGTTTCGCCGAAACGCTGGCCTATGCGGCGATTTTGGACGAAGGCTACAGCCTGCGTTTGTCCGGTCAGGACTGTGGTCGCGGCACCTTTTTCCATCGCCATGCCGTACTGCATGACCAAAATGATGGTCATACGCAGATTCCGCTAAAGCGCTTCGGCGGCGACCCGGGTCAAGCCGTGATCATCGATTCGCTGCTCAGCGAAGAGGCGGTGATGGGTTTCGAATACGGCTATTCCAGCACCGACCCGCGCACGCTGGTGATCTGGGAGGCGCAGTTCGGCGACTTCTGCAACGGCGCTCAGGTGGTTATCGATCAGTTTATTAGCTCCGGCGAAAGTAAATGGGGCCGTCTGTGTGGCCTCGTTTTGTTCTTGCCGCACGGCTACGAGGGCCAGGGTCCAGAGCATTCCTCAGCTCGACTCGAGCGCTTCCTGCAGCTGTGCGCGGTTGAGAACATGCAGGTATGCGTACCAACGACGCCAGCGCAGATGTTCCACATGCTGCGCCGGCAAGTGTTGCGGCCCTTCCGCAAGCCGCTAGTGGTGATGACGCCCAAGTCTATGCTGCGCCACAAGCTCAGCGTGTCGACCATGGAAGTGCTCGCCAACGGCAGTTTCCAACTGGTCATACCGGATCGTTTGTCGAAAAACCCCTTTACGGTTAATCGCGTCGTGTTGTGTTCTGGCAAGGTCTATTACGATCTGCGCGAAGCCCATGAGAAAGGTGAGTTGGACAACGTGGCGGTCATGCGCGTCGAGCAGCTTTATCCGTTCCCGCGCGAGCAGGTGAAGGCTGAGTTGGCCAAGTTCCCGAACGCCAAGGACGTGGTCTGGTGCCAGGAAGAGCCAATGAACCAGGGCGCTTGGTTCCAGATTCGCCACCACCTGATGGCCTGCATAGGCGACAAACGCGATCTGCATTACGCAGGCCGCGCGCGTTCTCCGGCCCCGGCTTGCGGTCAGTATCCGCTGCACGTGGCCCAGCAGAATGCGTTGGTTAAGCGAGCGCTGATGGCCAATCTGGACCCCAGCTTGCACCCGCAAGAATAAGCGTCACAAACAATCGTTCAGTAACACGAAACAGGCCTGGCGGCCGACTACAAGGATGATCCATGAGTATCGAAGTCAAAGTCCCGGTTTTGCCGGAATCAGTTTCCGACGCGATCATCGCCGGCTGGCATAAGCAGCCTGGCGACACGGTCAAGCGTGACGAGAACCTGGTCGACCTGGAGACCGACAAAGTCGTGCTGGAAGTGCCCTCACCGGTCGATGGCGTACTCAAGGAAATCAAGCGCGAAAGCGGTGACACGGTGACTAGCCAGGAATTGCTGGCGATCATCGAAGAGGGCGGTGCCGTGCCTGCGTCGGCCTCCAAGCCTGCGCCTGCAGCTGCAGCCCCTGCGCCCAGCGCACCGGTGCAAACCAGCGGCGCTGCTGGCGAAGCCGGTCCAGCCGCGCGCCGGGTGATTGCCGAGCGCGGTCTTGATCAGGGCACCATTGAGGGCACTGGTCGCGGTGGTCGCATCACCAAAGAGGACGCCGTAAACGCCGCCGATACTCCGGCTGTAGCCGCTCCAGCAGCGGCAGCGCCGGCAGCTGCTAGTGCAGGCCACCGCAGTGAGCAGCGCGTGCCGATGACGCGGCTGCGCGCGCGGATCGCCGAGCGGATGATGGAGAGCAAAAACGGCACCGCCATGCTCACCTCGTTCAACGAGATCAACATGAAGCCGGTGATGGACGTGCGGAAGAAGTACAAGGAGGCTTTTGAGAAGACCCACGGCGTCAAGCTGGGCTTCATGAGCTTCTTCGTCCGTGCCTGTACCGAAGCGCTCAAGCTGCACCCGATCGTCAACGCGTCCGTGGACGGCAAAGACGTGGTCTATCACGCCTTTCAGGATATCGGTATTGCGGTGGCGACCGACAAAGGCTTGTTCGTTCCGGTACTGCGCGACACCGATGCGCAGTCGCTGTCGGACATTGAGCAGTCCATTGGTGCCTACGCCAAACAGGCCCGCGAGGGCACCATCGGCATCGCTGACCTGCAGGGCGGCACCTTCACCATAACCAACGGTGGCGTGTTCGGTTCGCTGTTCTCCACCCCGATCATCAATCCGCCGCAAAGCGCGATTCTAGGCATGCACGCGATCAAAGAACGTGCGGTGGTTGAGGACGGCCAGGTGGTTGCCAAGCCGATGATGTACATCGCGCTCAGCTACGACCACCGCATTGTCGACGGCAAGGATGCGGTGCTGTTCCTGGTTGCGGTGAAGAACTTCTTGGAAGATCCGGTGCGGTTGCTGCTGCATCTGTAGTCGGTCTGCGCTATAGCCGGACGCTTAGCTGATTCAAAAAGGCGACCTTTAAGGTCGCCTTTTTCGCGTTCTCAGCCCGCAATGTTTGCAGTCCTAACCCATGACTACTGGTGCACGCAGTCACCTGGGCGCTGTTCGTTTTCCATGTTCGTTTTGCGAAATCGAACATTGGAGTTTGTTGAATCTTGCGGTCCTGCCGATAAGTCACTGTAAAACAGTGACCTAGCGGAATCTGTGTGGGTGGCAAGGATCTTGCTGCAATAGGCTCAAGCGTGTTCCGGTAGGCCTAGTCTGCCGCCCTCCAACCGACTAAGCGAGCCGACTTCGCGATGACCAGCACTCTAAAAACCTCAGTTCGCCAGATCATCTCCTCACCAAGCTTTTCGCTGCTCGCCGTGCTGATGCTGGCGATCGGCGTTGGTGCCTGTACCGCGATGTTTGGCATCGTCCACACGGTGCTGCTTAAGCCTTTACCATTCGCCGAACCCGAACAACTGGTGTGGGTCGAGAACGACGGTGACGGCGGCGGCATGTCCGACCGCACCTCGCAGCTCTACAACTACGTGGCGTGGCAGGAGCAAAGCGAAAGCTTTAAGGATATCGCCGCCTACTACGCGTTCTTTGAGTATCTGCAGTACACGCTGGTCGGCAACGGTGACTCACAGCGTCTGCGCGGCGTGCCGGTTACGCAGAATTTCTTCGATGTGCTAGGCGTGCAGCCGGCGCTGGGGCGCGGTTTCGACGATTCGGAGATGATCTGGAATAGCGGTGAAGCTACGGCCGCAATCCTCAGTCACGCGTTCTGGCAGCAGCGTTTCGGCGCCGACCCGGAAGTCATCGGTACAACGCTGACGATCAATGATGGGCCGGTTGTCGTCGCTGGCGTGCTCCCCGCCGACTTTGATTTCGATTCGGTATTCACCCCGGAGTCGAGCGTGCAGATGCTGTTGCCGTTTCCGCTGGTTGAGCAAATGCACAACCAGGGCAATACGCTGTTTGCGATCGGGCGCCTCAAGGACGGTGCGACCATTGATCAAGCCCAGGCAGAACTCAGCGCAATCAGTGCTCGTACTGAGGCGGCACATCCGGAGCGCGGCCTGTTCGGCGCCCGCTTGAGCGGTCTTGATGAGCACGTGCGCGGCAGTTTCCGGCCGGCGTTCATGATTCTATTTGGTGCGGTCCTGTGCCTGCTGCTGATTGTTTGTTTGAATCTGTCGAACTTGCTGCTGACCCGTGCGCAAGCCCGGCGCAAGGAGTGGGTGACTCGCGTCGCGCTAGGCGCTAGTCGCTGGCAGCTGATTCAGCAGCCGATGACCGAGAGCCTGCTGTTGGCGGCTATGGGCGGGTTCTTTGGCCTGATTCTGGCCAACTTGGCGATGAACTGGCTGGCACAGATCCAAACGTTCAATATTCCTTTGCTCAAAGGTGCCTCTGTAGATCAGATGTCGGTCCTGTTCACGCTCGCCGCAGCGGGTACGGCTGGCTTGTTGTGCGGCATTTTTCCAGCGCTCCAGCTGTGGCGCGCAGACGCGTCGGCGGCCTTGAATGAAAGTAGCAGCCGAGGCAGCGCTGGCCCAGCCGCGGCGCGCGTGCGCAAAACGCTGGTGGTCTCGCAGATTGCTTTGGCCTGCACGCTACTGATTGCCTCGGGCCTGCTGATTCGCAGTTTCGTCGCCGTGCTTAGTATCGAAATGGGATTTCAGCCCGATGATGTGGTTGCTTGGCGTGTCGATAGCTCGCGCAATTTCAAGAACGACCAAGCGCGCGTGAGCTATTACGAGACGCTGCTGCAGCGGGTGCGTAACCTGCCTGGTGTGGAGTCGGTGGGGCTCAGCGACACGCTGCCATTCGGACGCAACCGCGGCTGGGGCGCTGCGGCCAAGGGCGAAACCTATGAGCAGGGCTCGTATCCGGTGGCGGCCCCGCGCATGGTCGATCGCGAATTCCTGCAGACCCTGCAGGTACCGCTGCTCAAGGGGCGCTACTTTGATCAGCGCGATATCGCCGGG
>QIMA01000088.1 GCA_003233535.1 Rhodanobacteraceae bacterium | reverse complement strand
GAGACGATCGTCTCGCCGTCCATGTGCATATCGGCGAGTATCCGTGCGACCGCGACCGGGTGAGTAATGTAGGGTTCACCGCTCTTGCGCATCTGGCCGCGATGGGCCTGCTCGCCGATATGAAAAGCGCGCGACACCGCGTCGATCTGAGATGAGCTCAGATAGCTGCTGATCTGCTGCTGCAGTTCGACCATGTAGTGGGGAAGCAATGACTCCCCGGCCGGCGTGGTTTCGCCAGTAGATTGGACTTGCGAGGCGCTGACCGGCACGGCTACACCCCTAGCTTGGCGTCCCAGAAACAGTTCGAACGAGTTTCCGCTGCTCTTGCTCTAAAACGTCGTTGCTTGTCGCCGCCATAGCTCTCACCATCACAGCTCCGCGCACCTAGTCTCAGGCCAAAATCCATCAGAAGCTAGCTCAACTTATCCCTGGAATACCACACTAGCACCTACTCGTCAGGTGTACGCGGAAGATCGTCTTCAACTTCAGCGGTGGCCCATTCCAGCGCCTCACGCTCAGCCGCTTCGCGCTCACGGCGCTCGACTTCGGCCAACAGTTCGTAGGTCACTTTGCCTTCAGCAATCTCGCGCAGGGCAAGCACAGTGGGCTTGTCCTCATCAACCGTCACCAGGGGTTCGGCACCTTTGGCCAATTGACGCGCGCGCTTGCTCGCCATCAAAACCAAGTCAAAACGGTTATCCACCGCTTGCAGACAATCCTCGACCGTAATACGTGCCATGTACTAATCCAGCAAAGTTAAGATTCAACCTAGCAGTGTAGCGCGCACTAGCATCATTATCCAAGCGTTAGGAAACGCAGAGTTCCAGTGGCCAGTGCCAGTAGCCAGTTAGGGGCAGAAGCGAGGCGACATCGAGCGGTTCGTCTGACGACAGGTGCTGGCAACTGCTACTTGGCGCTATCACTGCACGCTGACCGGGCCGTCCAGGACGGTCGCGCCCGGAAAACTGCTTTCTACTTGGCTCGCCCGACCTCGATCCTGCTTTAAACATAGAGCGTGGTCTTCAAGAGGAAGTAGCCCGGCTGTTTCATGAACTCGCGCGATGATCGCGCAGGACATTGGTAGGCCAGTGGTTTTTCAGGTTTTTCACAGTGTTTTTTCAAGAAAGGGAGCGATGTAGTGGTTCATACACCCGACTGAGGAAAAGTCGCTGGGCGATCAAGGGCCTAGCGAGGGCGCGTGAAGTTTATGGAATTCCGGGCTAAGGCGAATTTGGCGAATTGCCAGCCCGCAACTCGCACTTCGCACGGATCAACCCAACCCGCTCGAGTTTCAGAGTTGTTAGTGGTTAGGCTTAGCGAAGAACCGATCGCTTAAAGCCTGTACGTAGCCATGTTCGCCACGAAGCTCGGCTCGAACGCTTCGCCAACTCGGATAGAGCTGCTCAACCACTCGCCAGAATGCCGGACTGTGATTGCGCTGGCGCAAATGCGCCAACTCGTGGGCCAAGACGTAGTCCGCGTGTCGACGAGGCAGAAACACCAGACCCAGATTCAGGCTGACCATCCCGGCCGGCGATAGCGAACCCCACAAGCTGCGCAGAGGTCTTAGCCGTAACCCGTTAGCGCGCAAACCCAACCGCTGCTGGAGGCCATTCATCTGCTGCATTAGATGCGTTCGCAGCTCCGCCTTGAGTGCGCCCTGCAGCAGCCTCATCAACGTCCGTTGGGCTCCCGGACGCGTGGGGTCCATGCCAACGTCAATCGATGCGTCATTGATATCTACGCGTGGCGGGCCCGGCCGGCACAGAACCGGCAGCGAAGCGCCCCACAGCGGCACGCGCGCGTGATCAGGGTCCAGTGACAGCACCTTTAGTGCGCGCAGCAGTTCGGCATCCTGCACGCGTAGATGTTTACTGATCCAACCGCGGTGCTGAGCGACAAACTGGTTGACCACCGAGCCACTAGCGCCTGGCGGGATCACCAACTCGATCTGAGCGTTGCGCACCGCCAAGCGCAAGCGTTTGGCGCGAGGATTGAATCGAACGTCCAAAGCCAGACCGTCGTAAACAGACAGGTCTAGCCCCGGCAGCTGCGCGGCCAAATCCTCGTCCCGTTTAAGCATTACGCCCACCGCGCGTCCGCACTAGGCGAACGTAAACAGCGCATCTAATCGGGTATACAGTCGCGCCAACTCGTGCGTCATTAGCGCGAATCGCGCATCCAGCTCCGCTTCGGCGCCACGGCCATCGGAGTCGCCCAGCTTCTCTTGGATCAGATCCAGGAATTTGAGCTTGCGCACCTTAAGCTGCGCGTCCAGGACGAACGATAAACGCTCGTCGAATATGAGGCCCAATCGGGAGACCTGCTTGCCGCTCTTGAGATGTTCGCGAATTTCCTCAGCGGTCAGATCCTGGCCACGAGCCGAGATAACCGTATGCGTATCACCCGGATCGCGCAGCTCGCACTCTTCGCCTAGCTCAAAATCGGCAGGGAGTGGCTCACTGCCGGCAAGCCAGGCAGTGAGCAGCACGCTGGGATCGCCCTCGCCAGCCAGAGGAATCGCCGGGAAGCTGCCGAGCGCCTCGCGCATCTCGGTGGCAACCGCTTCGGCAACCTTGTCGCTGGTGGTATCAACTACCAACAGGCGTTGAGCGCGATCGATGTAGGCCAAATTGGTGCTGCGGACTAGGAATGCCTTCGGCAACAGTTCGGTGGTGGCCGCCTCGGCTAACTCACGTCGGCGCCGCTTACCTGGCGGGCGACCGCTTTCGTCTTCGATAGCGCGCGCCTTCTCTGCGACCACGTCATTGATCACTGCGGGCGGCAATACGCGCTTTTCCTGGCCTAGCGCGACCAAGTCGTAGCCTGCCAGCGAATGCAGCAGGCCGTCGTGCTGCGGCCCGAAGGGCGAAACGAAACCCACAGAGAACGCCTCTAGGGGGCCGCAATCCGGACGCCGACGCGTCTCCATCACTTCGACCAGAGCAGCATCGGCCGGCAATTCCTGCTCGTCCAAACGAAACAGCGTCAGATTCTTAAACCACATCGCACACCTCCATGTGTAGTCTGCCAATACTCCGGCTACGAGCGCGGAGCCAAATAGGACGGGAATCGATTGATTCCCAGTAGTTGTTAGTCGACGGCGGACTGAATCGGAATCGTCTTGCCGATCATCCAATCGTTCGGTTTTTTCGGCGCTGCTGCTGCCGTAGTGCCGATCAAACTAGCGAAGTTGAACAGCTCACGATCGGCCAGCTGAGAGGGCCGCACGGACTGCATAGAACGGGCAATATTCTCGACTCGACCGGGGAACTGGCTCTCCCAATCTTGCAGCATCTGTTTGATCGATTGTCGCTGCAGGTTGTCCTGCGATCCGCACAAATTACACGGCATGATCGGATAACCGGCTACTTCAGCATGAGCGATCAAGTCGGCCTCGCTGACGTAGGCCAGCGGCCGAATAACCACATTGCGACCGTCATCGGAGCGCAACTTCGGCGGCATCGACGACAGCCGGCTGCCGTGAAACATGTTCAGAAATAGCGTCTCCACTAAGTCATCGCGATGATGACCCAGCGCAATCTTGGTGAACCCCTGCTCCTGGGCAAAGGTGTAGAGCGCGCCGCGACGCAGCCGAGAACACAGGCCACACATGGTCTTGTGCTCTGGCACTACGCGCTTGACCACGCTGTAAGTGTCTTGTTCCAGAATGTGAAAGGGCACGCCCAGCTTGCGCAAGTAGTTGGGCAGCACATCCGGACTGTAGTCCGGCTGCTTTTGATCCAAATGGACCGCCTCTAACTCGAAGTGCACTGGCGCTTTCTCGCGCAGCTTGAGCAAAATATCGAGCATGGCGTAGCTGTCTTTGCCGCCGGACAAGCAAACCATCACCTTGTCGCCCTGCTCAATCATCTGGTAGTCGGCAATCGCCTGCCCCACCAGTCGGCGCAGGCGTTTTTCGCGCTTGCGCAGCTCAAGTTCGAAATGACGAGGGTCTACGCCCATGATTAAACCAACCGCTGCGGGGCGCGCAGTGTAGCGGCGCATGACCACCGTTTGCTCGCCCGTTGATGAATGACCCATTCTCGCACGATGCTCACCGGTTGCCGTCCGACTTGGCGAACGTGCTGATGGCGCTAGCCCGGATGTTTCATGAACTCGCGCGATGCTCGCGCAGGACATTGGTAGGCCAGTGGTTTTTCCGCAGGAGCGCCGGTGGTTTTTCAAAGAGGGGTGGTTCATACACCCGACTGAGGATAGTCGCTGGGCGATCAAGGGCCTAGCGAGAGCGCGTGAAGTTTATGAAATCCCGGGCTAGTCGGTGGGAGTGTCAGGAATAGCCTCGATCGCCTCCGGCGTCATTTGGATAATACCCTGCCGCATCTCGCGGCCGAGCAGGATCCGAGCATTCTTCGCGACTTGCTCTAGCTCGGGCCCATAAGTGAGCCTGGACTGATCGTCTGGCTTGACCACGCCGAGCTCGCGCAAACACTGAATGAAACTGCGGAATAGCCCACGATCAAAGAACTCGGGTCCGCTGAGCTCCTGCAGCATCGTTAGTCGCTGAGCGGTGAGATGACAGAGCTTCTCCAACTGCCCCGCCGTCAGCGTGCCGCTACCGTTGCGGGTGAGCACCGAAAGGGTAATGAAATAGCGCTGGAAGGCCTGCAGCAGGCTGTGGGCGAGGATGCGCAGTAAGAACCCAGCATCTGACCCTTCCTTGGGCCGACTCAGGTAAGCGCCGTCAGCGGAGCGACCGAGTATCTCGCGCTGCACCAGCCAGTCGGCAACGGCCTCGATACGCTCGGCGAACTCCGCCTCATCCCAAGGCAGAAACAGCTCGCGCTTGAGGAAGGGGTATAGCTGTAACCCCATGCGCACCACGCCGGCGGTGGACAAGCGCCGGTTGTTTAGGAAGCAGCACGCCACCCAACCGGCTACCGCAAACAAATGCATGATGTTGTTGCGAAAGTAGCTCAACAGCACGCCGTCCTCGCCCTCGGCGGAAAGCACGTCGCCCAGCGGGTGCGGCCGGTTAGTGATCCACTCCATATGCAGCGCGTAGTCGATTATCTCCTCCGGCTCCATCTCGGTCATGCTAACCCGCGGCCCGTAGGGCAAATCCTTCAGCAAGTCCTGCGCTAGCTGCAGGAAGCGCAACAGATCCGGCCGAGAAATGGCGTGCTTGGAGGTGCCCAGTATCGCCAACGCCATCAAGTTGATCGGGGTGACATAGGCAGCCTGATTGATTCGCTGCTGGATCTGTGTCGACAAATCGTCTACCAGCGGATTAAACCAACTCGGCCGATCCGCATTGGCCGCCAGATTGGGCGTTTTCTCGCCGCTATGGGCCTCGATCAAGCCCGTGAGCTCAATCGGCTCGCCCATGTTGACAACCACCTTGCCGTAGCGCTTACCCAACACCTTCACCACCCGCAGCAGCTGCCACAGACTCTCTTTTCTCTTTTCCTCCCCGCTCAGCTCGCCAATGTACGACTTGCCTTCGAGTAGCTTTTCGTAGGCGATGTAGACCGGCTGAAACATCACCGGACGACCCGGCTCGGCCAAACAACCGCGCAGCGTAATGGCGAGCATGCCGGCACGCGGCTGCAACAAGCGACCAGTCCGTGAGCGACCACCTTCGATGAAGTATTCTAGCGACACGCCTTGACGCAGCAACTGACGCACGTATTCGCTAAACACCGACGCATACAGGGGGTTAGCGCGGAAACTGCGGCGCAGAAAAAAGGCGCCGCCGCGGCGCAGGATCGAGCCGACGATCGGCAAATTCAGATTCACTCCAGCGGCGATGTGCGGCGGCACCAAACCATTGCGATAGAGCAGATAGCTCAGAACCAAGTAATCGATATGGCTGCGATGGCAAGGCACGAAGATCACTTCCCGCCCCGGCGCATCTTCAAGCAGCTGATCGAAATGGCGCAGAGTGATGCCGTCGTAGATTCTCGACCAGAAGCCCTGCAGCATGAACGATAGCGAACGCACCACGGTGTGCGAGTAGTCGGCGGCAATTTCGCGGGCGAACTGGCGTGCCTTGCGGGCGGCAGTGATCTGGCCTCCCTTCTCCTTGCTGCCTTGCGCAACGATCGCACCGCGCACCGACGGGCTGAGCACGATGCGGTCGACCAGCATTCGCCGATGCGACAAATCGGGGCCGATAATGGCTACGCGGATGCGGCGGAAATGGACGCGCAGGACGCGCGCTAGCTTGCGCGCCCGAACTTCCATCTTGAGGTCGGGCTCAAGTGCGCGGTCACGCTCAATCGCCGTGCTGATTTTGACCAGCGTGTTGCGGCCGTTGAACAGCATGGCCAAAAGCCGACGGAAGCGGCCAACCACCACCCAGTTTTCCGCAAACAGCACCGGCAGCCAGCCGGTTTCGCGGTCTGGCGCTCGACCGACAAAAATCGAGACTGGCACTAGCTGCAGATGATTCAGTTCCGGATGCGCGGCCACTTCGGTGAGTAGTTCGTGCAGGCGATCAGAGCGGTCGCTGAGCCGCGCGCGCGGGGCAAACCAACCACGCCGTTGACTCAATGCAAACACCGAGCGCCGACGG
>QIMA01000314.1 GCA_003233535.1 Rhodanobacteraceae bacterium | reverse complement strand
CCTTAGATGAACTCGGCAATCGACTCTACGTTTGGAATCACTTTGAGGCCTCGCTGTCTGTGGTCGACTTGGCGGCAGGCAGCGAAGTGGATCGGATCGCGGTGTTCAACCCGCTGCCGGCAGCCATTCGTCAGGGCCGGGCGCTGCTGTATGACACGCACAAGACCTCTGGTCTGGGTCAGTCCTCCTGCGGCTCCTGCCATATCGACGCGCGCATGGATCGGTTGGCCTGGGATCTGGGTGATCCGTCGCAACCGCCGGCCGACTTTGATCAAAACTGCATCACCGAGATCGGTAGCCCCGAATGCGAAGACTTCCATTCGATGAAGGGCCCGATGACCACGCAAACGATGCAGGACATCATTGGTCATGAGCCGTTCCACTGGCGCGGTGATCGTGCCGGCCTAGAAGCCTTCAATCCGGCGTTCGAGGGTCTGCTCGGAGACGATCACGAGCTCACGGCCGAGGACATGCAGTCGTTTGAGAACTTTCTCGCTACGGTGACCTTTCCGCCCAATCCCTACCGTAATCGCGACAACAGCTTGCCGACCGAATTGCCGCTGCCCGGGCACTACACCAGCGGACGCTTCGCCATGCAGGGCTTGGAACTGGGCACGGGCAATGCACAGCGCGGGCTCGACCTGTACACGCTTCGGCTGCTCGACTCGCCGTTTAACTGTTCAAACTGCCATACCCTGCCGACGGGCATGGCTACCAACGGGCCGCTGTTTATCGGCGGCATTGGAATTGCGGTGGGCGGCAGCATCATGCCTACCGGTCCGCACGGCGAAAACCACTTAGGTATCGTCAGTGTGGATGGCTCCACTAACGTGTCGATCAAGGTGCCGCATTTACGCAACCAGCACGAGAAGGTTGGATTCGAGCTGCGCCGCAATGACAGCAGCAGCGGCTTTGGCTTTTTCCACGATGGCTCGGTGGATTCCATCTCCAGCTTCCTCAGCGCGCGCGCTTTCTCGGTGAGAAATGACCAAGAAGTCGCGGATCTGGTCGCGCTGATGCTGGCTTTCGCCGGCTCGGAATTTGACGACCCCACATTCACCGGCGGCGTCACCCCGCCGCCGTCCAAAGACACACACGCTGCGGTTGGCACGCAGGTGAGCTACAGCGGTGGTGCGGTGCCTGAGCTGGCTTCGCAAATGCTCGATCTGGCGCGAACCGGCAAGGTGGATCTGATTGCCCGCGATGCCGACGCCGGCTACGCCTACCGCGCTGATGACGATGTATTTGACAGCTCCGACGATTCCTCACCACGTAGCGTAGCGGCGCTGCAGGCGCAAGCCAGCGTTGAGCAGCCACTGACGCTGACGCTGGTCCCTGCGGGTCTGAGCCAGCGCCTGGCAGTCGACCGAGATGGTGATGGTATCGGCGATGCCGCTGAGATCCGACAGGGTTCCGATCCGGCTGATCCGGCTTCCAACACGCTGCGTCCGAAGGCCGGGCTTTGGTTTAACCCGGCGCGCAGCGGTCACGGCTTTGATCTGCAGTTCTCCGGCGAGAATATGTTCGTGCTCTGGTACACCTATGACGATGACGGTACGCCCGTGTGGTACTTGGCCTCGGCGCCGTATGCGAAGCCCTGGGTTGCAGATCTAAACCGCTTCACCTGGAATCCCGACACCGGGTTTGTCGATTTCGTCACCGTCGGTCAGCTCAGCTTGAGCTTCACCGAGGCCCGAGTTGGTCAGTTCACCTGGAGCATCGGCGAGCGCAGCGGTGTCGAGCCGGTGCAGCCGCTCACCGCGGGTACCGAATTCAGCCTGCCCGATCGCACTGCCGCTTGGTACGACTTCAATGAGCCCGGTTGGGGTCTAAGCGTGCACACCGACGGCGATCTGCGGGTGTCGATCTTGTACTTCTACGACGCCGACAATCAGCCGCGCTGGACGCTGGGGCAGGGCGTTAACAGCGATGAGGAAGCACTCACTATGTGGAGTTTCACCGGCTTCTGTCCCGATTGCGAGGCGATACCCACCAGCTTCGTCGATGCCGGCAAAATCACATTCAGCTTCGACGGCGGTCGCGCGGCGCAGATCACAACCGATACTTTCTATGCCGGCCAACCGATGGCGCCCTGGCAGCGCGGGCCGGTGGCGATTACGCCGTTGTCCGATGAGATCGTGATTGGGGCTTCGCGATAGGCCAACATGTGGCGGATTGCGAAACTTGCCATCGTTGCTGCGTTCTTGGGCGCCACTTCAGGCTGCCCGTGCTCGTCAAACTGGAGCTGCTGAGGAGCGATCGCCAGCGGGTGATATTTGAGGAAGGTTCGCTGGATGACTGGGTTCGGCTGAGTAGGGCATAGGGCCCCGGAGTAGCCAGGGCCGACGAAATCCCCGTAGGATGCGGTGAGCGAAGCGAACCGCATCGGTCGCGACGTGAGAACACGAAGTTCTAAGCTGTCAGCCTTCCCAGTCATCAAGCGCCACTCACGTCAAAAGTCAAAGCCGTCGCGCCCAACGTGACGCGCATTGGAGGCGACGCATCCCATGGTTCTCTCACGCGCGTTCAGATCACTGCGACGTACCCCGGTCTACTCAATCACCGTCATCCTCACGCTTGCCTTAGGTCTGGCATCGGTCGGGTCGATGTTTGCTATGGTCCATGGTGTTTTGCTCGTACCGCTGCCGTACGGCGAGCCCCACCGGCTGGTCAGCATCGATCTTCAGATGGCGGACGGTGGCCGGATTGGCCATTCGCCCGCGGTCTACACCACCTACCAGCGCTTGGCGACGAAGCTCGAAGATGTGGCGCTCTATCGGACCGGCAGCGCCAACGTGTGGACGGCGAACGTAGACGGTGGCGCCGAGCACCTGACCGCAACCTGGGTCACCGCATCGATGATGCGCCTGCTCCGTGCTCAGCCGCTGATCGGCCGCGCGTTCTCCGATGACGAAGAACGCCGCGGTGGACCGAACGCTGTCATCCTGAGCGAGTCGGAGTGGCGCACGCGCTTCGGCGCCGCACTCGATGTCATCGGCAAGACCTTGGTCGTTAACGATGTGCCCCGTGAGGTGGTCGGCGTGATGCCCGCGCAATTCATGTTCCCCAGCGCGAGCACCCGAGTGTGGCTTCCTGCAAAGTACGCCGCCGGCGCCGCGGCGGGTTATTTCTTCTACGCTGGCGTCGCCAGGCTCGCTCCCGGGGCCACGATGGAGGGCGCGCAGCTTGAGCTCAGCGCGGTCTTGCCGAGAATGGCCGAACTGTTTCCGCGCCTGCAGTCGGGAGGCTCAACGGCGGCTTGGCTCGACGAGGTACAGCTTGCTCCGCGCGTACAACCCCTCCGCGAAGCCATCACCGGCAGCATTGCGCCCACGCTATGGGTGCTGGCCACCGTGGCGGGCCTGATCCTGCTTGTGGCATGGGCAAACGTCGCCAATCTCGTCCTCATCCGCGCCGAGAGCAGTCGTCATGATGTCGCCATGCGTGAGGCACTGGGCGCGAGCCCGCTGCGCGCCTCTGCGCATTTCTTCGGCGAGTCGGCTCTGCTCGGCGCGGCCGCTGCGGCTTTGGCGCTGTTGGCCTCGCTCGGCACGCTGGTGGCGCTCAAGGTGTTCGGTCCGGCAGACCTTCCGCGTCTTACAGAGCTTGCGATCGGGCCGCAGACTGCCGCTGTCATCGTGCTCGGCGCGATCCTGAGCACCCTAGGCTGGACGGCCATACTGACCTGGCTCGATCGGCCGGGACGCTTGTCGAACAGGCTGCGTGACGGTTCGCGTGGCCAGACTTCGGGAAAGTCTCGGCAACGCATGCGGGCAACTGCCAGCGTGCTGCAGATCGCCGCGGCACTGGTGGTGCTGGCAGGGTCGGCCTTGCTCCTGCGCACCGCGCATCGGCTCCACGATGTGCACCCTGGTTTCGAGGCCAGCCAGGTAACCACGTTCCGGGTCTTGCTGCCCTTCGCTCGCTATCGGGATTCTGCCCGGGTAGCGTTCTATGCCCAGTTGACCGAGCGGGTGAATCAGTTGCCGTCCGTGCTCGCTGCCGGGCTGACCGCGCACCTGCCGCTCGGTCCTGGAGGGTCGCCGGAGCAGGCATTTGTGGTTGACGGAAAAGACCGCTCCACAACGCTGCCGGTGAACGTGGTTGGCAACCGGTATTTCGCCGCGATGCGAATTCCGGTGCTCGCTGGCCGCGACTTTCGGGCCCTTCAATCGCAGCGAGCGGCGGATCTCATCATCAGCCAGCGTGCGGCTATGGCGTTCTTCGCGGACCCCACAGGTACTGAGTCCCTGGGCAGAACGCTGACGCTGGATCCTGGCGGACCGACCTACACTGTCGTGGGTGTGGTGGGCGATGTGAGGTACGAAGATCTCGCAGCGCCTCCTGCGGCGATGGTGTATCGGCCTCAGGTTGTGGCCTCTGTGCCGGCGGACGAGCCAGGCCCGCTTCCCGCCATGGTGCTGGCCGTGCAGTCGAACGCGCCCCCGGAAGCGCTGGTGGTTGCCGTTCGCGGCATCGTGCGCGACCTCGACCCCAGTGTTCCGGTTTTCCAGGTCAGCAGCATGCGCGAGGTCGTCCGCGGCTCGATGGCGCGCTTGACGCTGATGCTCGCGGTGACGACTGCCGCTGCGGTCGTGACATTGTTGCTGGGAATGATCGGGCTCTACGGTGTAATGGCCTATCTGGTCGCGCTGCGCACCCGCGAGTTCGGGCTGCGCATGGCGCTGGGCGCGGACCCGCAGCGCATCGTGCGGTCGGTGGTCACCCGCGGCCTGACGCTGACTGCGGTCGGGGTTGCCGCAGGACTGACCCTGTTTACGCTGGCAGTGCCATACCTGCGCGCCTCGATCTTCGGCATCGCGGCGTGGGATCCGCTGCCGCTCGCGGGGGCAACCCTGCTCTTGATGCTCACCGCCACCTTGGCCTGTTGGATTCCCGCCCTGCGCGCCGCAGCGATCGACCCTGCGCGGGCGCTTCAAGCTGAGTAGGCGGCAAGCTCGGTGTTTGCGCTCAACCTCGATCACTACTCAGCGCGTGAAACGAGAACACACCGAATTCGACCGCCGTCAGCTTTCCCAGTCCTCAACCACTAGCCCGGAAGTTTATGAAACATCCGGGCTAGCTGCACCGGCTGGTCCGGAGATGCACGCGTACATTACAGGCGCCCTGGTCACCCACTTGACTGACGCAGCCCATGACACCGGGTGTGTCCCAATGACCATAGTGCGCAGAAGCAGTGGCCGCGATGGCCGCTTCTAGCTTGATTGCCGGAGTCGGCTCAGACTCCACCAGCCCACCGCGAATGCCGCGCAATAAACCCCAAAGGCGCATAGCGCGGCCAGTATGTGCGGCCACAGTTGACCGCCGCCGTATGCCGCTCGGAAACCCAACTCGGCGGCTGCGGTGGCGGCGGCGATGCTCAAGCCGGGTCCTAGCCAGCGACGTACGTTGCCGGCGTTGGCGGGGAGTTGGCTCTGATAGATCCAAATCAACACCGCGGCCAGCGGCAGTTCCAGCATCAGTACAAGCCCAGCCTGCACGGCTAAACGCGCTCCAGAGCGCTGATGATGGCGACCGGCGTTATATCAGCGGCACTGACCGCTAAAGACGTATCGTCCTCTCCGTGCAGAGTCCAGTTGCCGTCGCCAGCTTGCCATTGTTGGAGCTGGCTGCCGAGTGATCTGAATTGCTTGATTCCCGCACCGGCCAAAGCTGGCGAGTCGAACCCAGGTCCCATCGCTAACAACGTGCCGTCGCTATCGGTGAATTTGAAATTGAACTTGCCCGCCTCGCTAAAGCTTACAAAACGCGGCGGCTTTTGCTTGCGCTTGGCTTGTTTGCTCTCCTGCGCGGGAGCGCTTAGCGGGCGCAGTCCAACCGCTTGTCTAACCCGAGCAATGCGTTCGCCGCCGATTGGCCGGACCCGTTGGGCTCCTGCCTGCAAGGCGTCTTCCACCTGTTGCGGATTGGCTATGAGCTCTTCATAGCGTTCTCTAGATGGCGCTAACTCAGCATCAATGTGCTCAAAGACCTTCGCCTTGGCCGCTCCCCAGCCCAAGCCGCCGCGCAATTCTTCAGCAAATTCCTGTCGTTGCTGCTCGCTGGCAAACGCGCCGTAAATCTGGAACAGGTGCGAGCCGTCTGGATCTTTGGGTTGGCCCGGCTCCAGCGAATTGGTGACGATGCTGCCGATCGCTTTCTTCAGCTTCTTCGCCGGTAGCCACAAGGCAATGGTGTTGTTGTAGCTTTTGCTCATCTTGCGGCCGTCCAGACCGGGCAAGGTGGCCACGTTGTCGTCCACAACTGCTGCGGGGATGACTAACAGCGGGTCATCACTGCTGGCGTACAGATGATTGAGCCGTTGCGCCATGTCCCGCGCCATTTCGATGTGCTGCACCTGGTCGCGACCAACCGGCACCTCGCTGGCGCCGAAAATCAAGATGTCGGCGGCCATTAGGACGGGGTACGAGAACAAACCCATGCTGATGCCGGCATCTTCATCCTCACCATGCTCGCGGTTGGCGTCCGCGGAGGCTTTGTATGCATGTGCGCGATTGAGTAGGCCCTTGGCCGCTACGCAG
>QIMA01000176.1 GCA_003233535.1 Rhodanobacteraceae bacterium | reverse complement strand
AGCGGTGTAGTGGTTCATACACCCGACTGAGAATTGTCGCTGGGCGATCAAGGGCCTAGCGAGGGCGCGTGAAGTTTATGAAACATCCGGGTTAAAAACCCGGTACACCGGAGCCTCGTCAGGGCGGTCCCTTCGGTGGCGCCATGCTCTGTGTAGGAACGAGCTTGCTCGCGATTTTCTGCTCTAACGGGGAACTTCAAGGCGGCGCCTGGGCGCCGCATCGCGAGCAAGCTCGCTCCTATCAAGGAGCAAACGGCGAAGGTCCGCCAAACACCTCATCGACCATGGATCGCGTGAACCTGCCGTAACGCGCTTTTGATTATTCGGTACATTGAGCCGCTGCTCCATTCATCCCTGTGAGCCTGATTCGCGATACCCTCTAGCCCGGATGTTTCATGAACTCGCGCGATGATCGCGCAGGACATTGGTAGGCCAGTGATTTTTCCGCAGGAGCGGTGCAGTGGTTCATACACCCGACTGAGGAAAAACCGCTGGGAGATCAATGGCTTAGCGATGGCGTGTGAAGTTTATGAAACATCCGGGCTAGCAGCTGCGAAGGCTGTTTTGCGCGCCCGACAGGCATGAGCGCTCTGCCGAGCGTGCCGCGCAACGCTAGTGAACTTCGGTCCTTTGCTCAAACTGCCCAGGAGGCAGCTCTTTTGATGCGTTTGAATAAATTATTTTCCATTGCCGCCATGCTGCTTGCGGCCGGGCCGCTGTGTGCTGGTGGAATTGCCCACAATTTCAATGGTCGCTGGGGCGACATGGAAATTTACGACGCTGAAAGCACGCTGTCGTTCAGAGTGAATTTGCCGCGCTTGTCCGAGCGGGTCGCACCCTGTTCTACATTTTATCTTCCTGCCGCCGTGGTGGCGTTGAAGGCGGGGTTTATCAAGCCTGCAGTCACCGAAATTTCCCGGGCGCAGTCAGAAATTCCGCCGACCCACTATTGGCCCAGCGCTTGGCGTGCGCAGAGGCACAATTTGCGCAGCGCCGCGAAAAACTCCGTGCCGTGGTACCTGCAAGACATCACCACCAAGCGCGGTGCGGTCAAGCTGAAGCAAGATCTCACGCGCCTTAAGTACGGCAACGCCGATATCAGCGGCGGCCTGGAAGAGTTCTGGAAATCCAGCAGTTTGCAAGTTTCCGGTCTGGAACAAGTGGATTTCATACGCAAAATGCGCGAAGGCAAGGTGGGCATAAACAAGCGTCAGACCGCGGTTATTCTGGATTCGCTGCGCTTGCGCAATGAGGGTGACCACGTTTTGTACGGTAAAACCGGCTCTTGTGTGCGAACCGATGGCGATCTCTACGGGCTATTCGTCGGTTTTGTGGAAAAGGCCGGCAAGCCGCGTGCCTATTTTTACCTGACGGTTGACGGCACCTCTATTTCTGATGTCGCCGTTGTTCGCCGTCAGATTGTGATGGATAGTCTGATTGAGTTGGGTTTTTGGCCCGCCCCGGTAGAACCTACGCCGACCATGGTGGCCGATCTCAGTGCAACGCCAGCGGCCGCCATCCCGGCGCCGGATCATGCCGCGGCACCGGCACAAACCGCCCCGGCTGCCGCGCCCGCCACTGCGCCGCGGCCAGTGGCAGTAGCGCCCGCCGCAGCGCCAGACCAAGCTCCGCTCGATGCACAGCCGGAAACCGCACTCGCCGCACCCACCGAGGCGGTCAGCCCGGTGCAACCACCGGCACTCCCGGTGGTCGATGGCGATCAGCTGCCCTAGCCCGGATATTTCATAAACTTCACGCGCCCTCGCTAGGCCCTTGATCGCCCGGCGGTTTTTTCTCAGTCGGGTGTATGAACCACTACACCGCTCCTTCGAAAAAACCACTGGGCAATCCATGTCCTGCGCGATCATCGCGCGAGTTCATGAAATATCCGGGCTAGGGCTCCTGTCAGTCGTGCCTTAACGCGCTAACAATTCTTTTTTAACGGCTTCTTAAGCGCTCGACCCGCAGTATGCGAGTCGTAATGTGTTCTGCATGGCACTCCACTAGGTCAACGCAGAGCTGCAGTGTTCAGGGCGTTTGTGGCCCAAGTGTGATGGATTCTCCCAATGCCATCACGCTTGGGCCTTTCTTTTTTCTGCGCCAGCGGGTTCGTGGCAACCTTTAGGGTACCGATTCGCGCGATTTCATCGTCGCGGCAATCGATTGCTCGCAGCTTCATGCGAGACTGTGCCCGGTAGCCAGAGCCTGACTGACGGCAGTCATAACGAGGTAGCGTTAAAGCCTATGCGCGTATTGGTGATTGAAGACAACCCAGATATCGCCGCTAACATCGGTGATTTTCTCGAAGACCGCGGACATGTCGTCGACTTCGGTGCCGACGGCGTCACCGGCCTGCACCTTGCCGTGGTCAATGACTACGATGTGCTGGTGCTGGACCTGATGTTGCCCGGCATAGACGGTTTGGAGTTGTGCCGTAAACTGCGTCAAGAGGCACGCAAGCACACACCAGTGCTGATGCTCACCGCACGCGACAGCCTGCAGCAAAAACTGGCTGGCTTTGAGACCGGCGCCGACGACTACATGGTCAAGCCCTTTGCGCTCCAGGAACTGGAAGCGCGGCTGCAGGTTTTGGTCCGCCGCAGTAAGCCGCAGCAGGCTCGCGTGCTGCATGTGGCCGATCTAAGTTTTAATTTGGACACGTTGGTCGTTACTCGTCAGGAAAAGGCCATCCAGCTCAATCCTATCGCTCTGAAGATCCTGCAGTGTCTGATGGAGGCCAGCCCTTCGGTGGTTACTCGTCAGGAACTGGAAATGCGGGTTTGGGGTGAGGAATTACCCGACAGCGATTCGCTAAGAGTGCACATTCACACCCTGCGCTCAGCGATCGACAAACCCTTCGACGTACCCCTCTTGCAGACCCGTCACGGCATTGGCTACCGGCTCGTCGACCCCCAAGCGGCATCGTAGGCGTCTACGCAGCCGAATCATCATCTCATCGCTGCTGCTGGGATCGCTGCTAGCGATCCTGTTTGCAGTGGCGGTGCTGGTGCTGCGTGACTGGTTAGAAAACCGCCTGATCGACGACACGTTGAGTCGTGAGCTGTCTAACTATGCGCAGCAGTTTCGCGAAGATCCCAGCAATGATCTGGGCACCTACTCGAAGATTCGGGGCTACGTCATCAGCCGGCGCAATTTCGGTAACGTGCAGTTGGATTGGCGCTACTTGGAAAGTGGCGTGCACCGAGTCGTTGAAAACACCGCGCAAAAGGGTCGAGAGGCCTATAAGCTCGCGGTGCTCAAAGACGACGACTACTGGTTCTTTCTGCGCTATGACGTCACCCAGGAGGAGCAGGGCCGCATAGCCCTATCCATCGCTTTGGTGGTGACTGTCGTGGTCTTCTCGCTGATGTCCTGGCTGTTGGGCGTGTGGTCGTCATCGCGGGTGATGGCGCCGGTTTCGGAACTCGCGCAACGCATTCAGGAATTGGGTGACAGCGGCGCCGCGCAGCCGATTGCCGATCACTTTGTTGACGATGAGGTGGGGCAAGTCGCCACGGCGCTCGATGACTATGCCGCCCGATTGACCCATTTGGTATCGCGAGATCGTGAGTTTAATTCGGACGTCAGTCACGAGTTACGCACGCCTCTGGCGGTGATCTTGTCGACGGTCGAACTGATGCAATCGATGCCTGACCTCAACGATCGCATGCGCGAGCGATTGCGGCGGATTGAGCGCGCAGCTAAGCAGTCCACTGAGCTAACTACCGCACTGCTGCACCTGTCTCGAGGCGAGCGTCAGGCCCCTTCCGAAGGTGAAACCACCGACGTTGGCAAGGTGCTTGATCAACTCATTGAGACCCATCGCTCGCAGTTGGGTCGCAAATCTCTGACTCTGGAGTTGTACAAGGAGGCGCAGGTGCAGGTTGATGCGCCACACTCGGTCATTGCTGTGGCGGTGGGGAATTTGCTCGGTAATGCGATCAAGTACACCGCCGAAGGCGTCGTGCGCGTGCGCTTGGAGGCTAATCGAGTGTTGGTCGAGGACACCGGCCCTGGGATTACCCAGCACGAGGCCGACAAGCTGTTCGAACGCAATTACCGCGGTGTTGGCGCTACCGGCGCCGGCGCCGGCTTGGGTCTGGCCATCGTTTCTCGGTTATGCGACTTGTACGGCTGGCGCGCGTCTATGGAACCTCGGCAAGGCGGTGGTGCGAGGGCAATGCTGGACTTTAGTCCGCCGCACTAGCCCGGATATTTCATGAACTCGCGCGATGATCGCGCAGGACATTGATTGCCCAGTGGTTTTTCTACAAGGCGCGGTGTAGTGGTTCATACACCCGACTGAGAAAAAGTCGCTGGGCGATCAAGGGCCTAGCGAGGGCGCGTGAAGTTTATGAAATCCCGGGCTAGGCGTTTGCACAGATCAGGCCTTAGCCGGGGCGCGTTTGCGCTGCTTGGGGCGGGCCGCGGACGCGTTGCTACGTTGCGGTCCAAAGCCCATCCAGGTCGCCAGCACCGCACCGCTGAAATAGCACAGATACTCCACCACGCCGAGCCGCGCACGGCTTACAGCGAAAGCCATTTCCGGACCGATATCGAAGATCCATGGCCACAAACCCTTGCCTAGATGAGCCGCGACGATGGCAGCGCCCATGAGTAAACTGGCTTGAGCCAGAGCAATCAGATAACCGCTCAGACCCAGCAGCGCACGCCACCAGCCGCCCGGGTGTTGGTTGTATAGGAGTAGCCAAGTCAGCGGCAATGGCACCAGCAGCGCTAGCCAGGGCCCGCTGTCACCCAGCAACAGCGCCAATAATGCCCATAGGCCTCCGAGCGCAGTGCCCGCCAGCACTACCGATACGATTCCCAACAACCAATTCAACACGTAATGCTCCAGTTTGCGATTGCGAGCGCGAGTTCATGAAACATCCGGGCTAGGCAGTGCCGTCCTCGTGCTCCCAAGTGGCTAGCCCAGAATCAACGAGGTGATCGGCGCCCAAGCCGAAGCCGCCGGAAAAATCGCGATAGTGAGCCTGCGCCGTGGGGATTAATCGATTCCAGTTGTCGCGCCCGTGAGATTTGACCCAATACAGCGCTGCGTCGGCAAATCCCATGGCCAATGCCCAGTCAGCAATGTCGCCGCGGTCGTGCAGGGCGGGGTAGCCTGCAACGCCAAGCGACACGCTCATCGGCACCCGTTCGACCTCGTTAGCGCGAAAGTCGGCGCGGCGCACTGCCTGGACCACGCGCTGGGCGAAGCGGGAGGGGGATCCAATAGCTGGATCCGGTATCAGCAGCAAGAACTCCTCGCCTCCCCAGCGCAGTGCATGCCCGCCATCGCCCGCCAGTCTCAGCAACAGCTGGGAGAACTGCTTCAGTATGTCATCTCCAACCAAGTGGCCGTGGCGGTCATTGATGGCTTTGAAATGATCCAAATCGAGGAGGAAAAACCACAGATGCTCTTGCGTGGTTTCGCCGAGCAAACTACGTCTGCGCCATTCGGCCAGGAACTTGGCCAGGAAACGGCGATTCTTCAGTCCGGTCAATCCGTCGGTCAAACTTTCCTCGGCCAATGCCTGATTGGCATTGTGCAAGCGGTCGTTAGCGCGCCGCAACTCTTCCGTTCGTTGGTTCACTTGTTGCTGCAGGCGCAACTCGCGACCTTTACCGCGTTTTCTCAATAAGAGCGCCGCCAGCACCGCGATACTCCCAGCCAGCGCCGTGATCAACAGCCGAAACCAAAGCGTCTCCGGTATCCGCGCTGGGACCTGCAGTTGTAGCGGTTCGGCATCCACAAAATCGGCGTGCGCGCCGCCCTGTACCTGCAAATCGAAGCGATACGTGCCCGGCGCTAAGTTGGTGTAGCGCACACTTCTTTGCGCCGTGAGCGGTTGCCAGTCCGATTCGTAGCCTTGCAGTCGGTAGCGGAAACGCATCGATTCCGGATCGCGAAAGGCGAGCGCAGTGTAGTGAATGTTGATGTCGCGTATGCCCTCGGGCAAAGCTAGGCGCTGGTTGGCGCGCCAGCGCTGTCCACCTTCAGCGCTTACTTGCTCGATGACAGCGCGTCGCGGTTGTCCGGGTGGCTTAACATCTTTGGGATCGATGCGGACTAGCCCGTTGAGACTGGGAAACCACAACGCCCCCTGCAGGTAGAGGCCACGACTGGTGGCGCCGGAATTGCAGCAGCGCAAAGGCTGACCGCCGCGCGCGCTGCGCCCTTCGTTGAGCACTGGCTCAGTGCTGACGCGACCACCGTTGAGCAGGAAGTCTTCGATCTTAGCAATGCTTGCCCGATACACGCCGCGCGGGCTGCTGACCCACAGGTGGCTGCTATCTGCCTGGAGATTGGCAACTGAATCCCACGGCAGTCCTTGCTCGGTTGCCAATTCGGTGTACCCAGTTAGGTCGCGTATGTAGATGCCGTCGTTGAATGTGCCTATCGCCAACTTGCCGCCGATTAGCGGAACGAACGCAGTGACAAATACTGAATCCAAAGGCAGCGAGGTGTTGACCCGCTTGAACGCGCCCTCCAAACCGACAAAGAGCCCTCTTTCGGTACCAACGAAAAGCTCATCCTCGACCATAATAAGGCTACGAAC
>QIMA01000575.1 GCA_003233535.1 Rhodanobacteraceae bacterium | reverse complement strand
GTGGCAATTCGACCCACCGTGGTTGAATAAAATCAGCTACTTAAGTCGAATAAGTGTCGAACTCGAGGGTCCTGCGCCACCACTCACTAAGCAGCAAGACGCTACTGCGTCCCTGCCTCTTCCTCTTCCTCTTCCTTCAGCGGCCAATCCAGCGGCGACAGCGTTTCCTCCGGCGGCTCTGCTTCGCAGCTACGCTCGCGCCATTCGCTCAATTGCGGCCCGTCGATACGGAGATCGAAGCGCAGCAGCTGGCCGCAGTCGCCAGGACTACGCCATTTGCTGAAAAGAAGGAGCGTTTGTGTGGTCACGTCAATTTCGTCTAGGCCGAAAACCAGACTGTGATCTGAGCTGACGCGATTCTCGCCGCGATCGGCAGAGAAGCCGGGAAATAGCAGCAATCGGGTTTGTTCGGGGGCGCCCAGTCTGATCCAGGCGTAGACGAAGCTGTCTTGATACGACAATGCTGCGCAGTTGATGCGCAGCAGGGCGAACTGCGGGGCGATTTGGATGAGCGTCATGCCCCCATCCTGGCTGCGGCTGGCGCGGAAGCGCGCTTCGCATTCGGTAGACCAATCGAGCTGCTGCCGCCATTGCGCTCGTTCTGCATGGGTTGCCGGCGAGGATAGGCCGGGAAGCGGTCTACGGTCGCGATCGCGCATGGCCGCAGTGGCTAGTGACGGGGCCAGCGAATCGTTCGTTACCCAACCGGCTTCGCCGCCATCGCGCCTGAGCGCTACTCCTGCGCTAAAACCCCGCCTGACTTCGGTCACCGCCCAGCCTTGAGCGCCATCGAGCTCGCTCATGAGCGTGGCCTCGGAGTGGGCTCGGTCTACAATCCGAGCGCCAGCTGGGCGGGTTAGTGCGATTGTCTGCCAGCTGCGCGGCTGGCTTAGGCGGTAGCTGAGGCCATCTACAAAATCACGGTAATGCTTCTCGCAGCCGCGCGGTGCGCGCGAAAATTTGAAGCGCAAGGTACGCCCGTCGAGGGTCATCGTGCCGACGATCAAATCATCAGTGTCGACGGCATAGCCGAGCACGCGCCAACCGAGCCCGTAGGGCTTGGCGTGCAAATAGAGTCGGCATTGCGGCATCTGCGCGCTGCGATCGAGCCAGCCAGTCAGGCTCTGGTCATCGCCGGCGATGCTCAGTTCGGCTCCGTAGCGACCGTTTGCCGGCGTTTGCGCGGCGCAGACACCGATGCTGCTGAGCAGCCAGATTAGTATTGCGAGCCTTGCCATGGCGAATGATCCAGGCGCTGCAGCACGGTTAGGATATTAGTGTCTAAGTCGACCAAGCGGGCAAATGCTCGTCAGTTTGTTAAGTGGCTCGAGCCCCGCGTGATGCTATTGGACGAGGCTGCCAAGAAATATCCGGGTTCAACACATACCGGCGCGTTAGCTGTCGGCCTGCGGGGCCTGCGGGGCCTCATCGCCTAGTTCAGCGCTGGAATCAACGCCGGACTCGGCCTCTTTAAGCTCGCGTTTGATCTTCAACTTCTCGTCTTTCTTAGCTTTCTTAGCGAGTTCTCGTTGACGCTTAGCAAATGAATAATTGGGCTTTGCCATGAACACTCCTGTGTAACGGTTGAGGTTGCCTCAATGCGCGTCGCAATCGGCCGGACCAACCAGCGACTTAGTCGGCTAGCTCGGCAGGCCACGCTTGTGGCAAGGTAGACCGACCAAGATACAGCGGATGGCGCGGCTCGCCTAATTTGCTCAGCCCTAAGAGTGGTCACTTCGTGGACTTCGGGCTCGTCATCGACTATCAGCACGGTCCACTTCGATACTGGCGGCGCAGTATCGTCGTCCAGCTACTGGATCGGTAGTTCGTCGCCATCGTCAGGACTGGCAGCAAGAGTCATTGCGTGTTGGCTAAGGTGGTGCGATTGTTGAACAGACAGTGCCAGCCATGGGCGCGATATGACCGAAACTAACCAGAAAATCGACACCTATTTTCGGCGTGACCGCTGGAAACAGATCCGGGCCACTGCGTTCTTGCTGCCCTTTATCGCAGTATTCCTTTGGTTTTTGGCGCCCAACGCGGGGCCGACCGTCGAAGTGGACGGTTTAGTGATAAAGATGATCGGGCGGCCTTCTGACGAAGGCGACCGGCTCTACCTGCGGGTGCGACTGGCCGACAACACTGAAGTACGCGTGCCGATCAAGTTCTCCACTCAATTCCGGCCTGGTGGTCGGGTCCGACTGCTGGCCCAGAAACCGCTGACTATCGGCAAAACGGTTTATCGCTTTAACGGCTACGGGCCCGCCGAGCAGACTGGGGCGGGACCAGGCGATTCCCCGTAGTTTGAGAAATCCCACGCGCTAGCCTTGCTGATTTCCATCAGTGAGACTCTTGCTACCTCGAAGCGGCGGCTGAGGCACTTACCGAGGCCGCTATGCGACCCCAGACCAGCTAAGCCGTCGCCTCCGGACGGAGCCGCTGAGCGGTCCAATAGTCCCCTTCCAGCTTGCGCGGCAGATAGCGACCAGCGCCGCGCTGGGCGCGCAGTTCGCCGTTGAGCCAGACCACCTTGCCTTGGCTCACCGTGTGCGTGTTGATGCCGGTCACGGTGCGCCCTTCGAAGACGTTGTAGTCGATGTTTTGGTGGTGGGTCTTGGCCGAGATGGTGCGGCTGGCGGTGGGATCCCAGAGCACCAGATCGGCATCGGAGCCAACCCGCACCGCACCCTTGCGCGGATACAGGCCGAAGATCTGCGCGGCATTGGTGGAGGTGACGCGGACGAACTCGCTGGGCGTGAGGCGGCCGCTGCCGACGCCGTAGTGCCAGAGCAGCGACATGCGGTCTTCGATGCCGGCGCAGCCGTTGGGGATTTTGGTGAAGTCGTCCTTGCCGGCGGCTTTTTGCAGCGTGCAGAAGCAGCAGTGATCGGTTGCGGTGGTCTGTAGGTGGCCGGCCTGCAGTCCATGCCAAAGTGCCTCTTGATGCGCTTTAGGCCGGAACGGCGGGCTCATCACGTGGGCGGCGGCGCGGGTGAAGTCGGGATCGGTGTAGACCGAATCGTCGATCAGCAGATGACCGGCGAGCACCTCACCAAACACGCGCTGTCCTTCGCTGCGGGCACGCTCAATAGCTTGCAGTGCCTGCCGAGTCGAGACGTGGACCACGTAGATCGGTGAGCCGAGCACCTCGGCAATACGAATCGCGCGGTTGGCGGCCTCGCCTTCGACCGCCGGTGGGCGCGAGCGTGGGTGCGCTTCGGGACCGGTGACTCCCTGTTCAAGCAGCTGTTTTTGGAGTCGGTACACCAACTCGCCGTTTTCGGCGTGGACGGTGGGCAGAGCACCCAATTGAAGGCAGCGCGAAAAGCTGTTCACCAGCACTTCGTCGTCGCACATGATGGCGTTTTTGTAGGCCATGAAGTGCTTGAAGCTGGCCACGCCGTGTTGCGTGGCTAGCTCGCCCATGTCGTGGTAAACGCTGTCGTCCCACCAGGTAACGGCGACATGGAAAGCGTAGTCGCCGGCAGCTTTCTCGGCCCAGCCGCGCCACGTATGGAACGCTTCCATCAGCGGCTGCTGCGGGTTGGGGATCACGAAATCGATGATCGAGGTGGTGCCGCCGGCCATCCCGGCCGCGGTGCCGGTGTAGAAGTCATCGCTGGCAACAGTGCCCATGAAGGGCAGCTGCATGTGCGTATGCGGGTCTATACCGCCCGGCATCACCAGCCGATCGCCGGCGTCGAGTACTTCCGCGCCGGCGGGCGCCTGCAGGTCTGGCCCGATCTCGGCGATCAAGCCGTCGACGCAAAGCACGTCGGCGCGATACTGGGTTTCTGCATCAACGACCGTACCGCCGCGTATGAGTAAGGTGGACATGATTCGCCTCCGCTGATGGCAACCTGGATAAGGTAGCTAGGTTAGCGCGTTTCACGCAGTTGGCGACTGCTGTTGGGTTCAGTCAGGGTTGCTCGGTACAGCACTAGCCGAATCGCCGCGCAGACCCGTCAGATTGGCTAGCGAGGAGCGAACGGCAATGCGCGTCGCTCGATGATCACCCGGGAGCCGCTGAAACAGCGCAAGGGCTGAACGATACGCATGCTTGGCAGCGTCTAGATCACCGCTATTTTGCAACGCGCGCCCCAACTGCATCCAGGCGTTAGCAACCTGCGCCGATTCGTCGCCGTGCAGTTCACGCAGTTGGCCGAGACCAGCCTGGAGCAGCGACAGCGCGCGTGGCGACTCACCGAGCGCATTGAGGTTGGTTCCAATTGCCACCCGCAACTCGCCCTGCGTAGCTAGGTCATCGGCGAGTTCGGATTCCAGCCGATCTGCGGCATCGAGCAGCAAGGTGCGCACGCTGAGCTCGCTGCCGTGCTCAGAAACCAATGGATTGGCAGCACCGAACAGATCCACCAGGAACTGCTTGCTGCGCTCGCTTTGGGCCAGAGCCGTTTGGGCTTTGTCGGCGGCTTGCTGCGCCATTTGCGCTTGCCATAGTGCCGCCGAGAAACCCACTGCGAGCGAGATTAGAGCCAGGCTGATGGCGCCGGCCGCGTAGCGGTGCCGGGTCAAGAACTTGCCCGATCGGTAGCGCCAGCTGTCTGCTCTGGCGCGAATAGGCAGACCCCGTAGTAGTCGATCGAGGTCCTCGCCTAAGGCTGATGCAGATCGATAACGCCGGCTCGGATCTGTGTGCAAAGCGGTGACTACGACTAGGTCTAAATCGCCGCGCAGGGCCGCCGCATTCCAGCGCGCCGCAGTGCTCGTAAGCGAGCGGCTGGGTGGCTCAATGGTCTCGCGCGAAACGACTTCGGCTAGTGTGGTTAGCGGCACGCCTTCGCGTTCGGTCGGTAACTGGCCAGTCAGCAGTTCATACAAGATCCCCCCCAGCGCGTAGACATCGCTAGCGGCGCTGACTGGCTCCCCACGGACCTGCTCGGGCGCCGCGTACAGCGGCGTCATTGGCTGGCCCTCGCCGAGCGTCAGCGCCGGGGTGTTGTCGTCCAACAGTTTGGCGATACCAAAGTCCAACAGCTTGGTCTGGCCAGTCCCATCGACTAGGACGTTGCTGGGCTTCAGGTCGCGATGCACGATCATCAGCCGGTGGGCGTGGTCGACTGCATCACAGATCTCGATCATCAAGCGCAGCAGTTCCTCCAGCTCCGGGGAGGATTGTTGAACGTGTTCGGTGATCGCCAAACCCTCGACATACTCCATCACCAGATAGGGCAGACCGCCGGGTGTTTGGCCGCCGTCATACAGACGCGCGATGCCCGGATGCTGCAGACGCGCAAGAATGCGCCGCTCCAGATCAAAGCGTTCGGCTAGGCCGCGACCCTGATAGGCAACCAGCTTGATTGCGACCTGTTGTTCGAAGGCACCGTCAGCACGCTCGCCGCGCCAGACTTCACCCATGCCGCCGATGCCCAAACGCTCGACCAGTCGGTAAGGCCCGATCATCTCAGGCGGCTCTATGCGCCTGCGTGCGTCCTTACCCAGGTGCGGCCAAGGGTCAGTTTGCTCTTGGCCGGGAACCAGTTGCTCAACCAAGGCCTGAGCCGCGCCCGGACTAGAGATAGCGCTGCCGCCGCGTAAGATGGTGCTGTCGTCAGCATCGGCATCGATCATCGCTCGGACTTGAGCAGCCAGGTCGGCGTCTACACTGGCGAGTGCGCACAGCTGTGACTCGCGCTCATCTTCCGGCAAATCAATCAGCCGGTCGAAGTGCTCGGTTAACAACTGCCACTGTTGTCGCTTGCTGCGCACGCGGTTCAGTCTCCCAAGCGCGACATCGGGCGTCGCCGGGTGCAAGCAATAGGCGCTTGCGCGGGTCTGTACAAGGATAAATCCAAAACTGTAGGGGTGTCGCTATGCGTACAGCGTTGTTGTTGGTGAGTTTGCTCTTCGGTTCGGTGGCCCAGGCCGAAATCGCCGCTGAGGCTACGGGTGTGAGACCGATTCTTCCGGGCACGGCCGCTCCTGATGTCGCCCTGCGTGACCACCAGGGTACGCCGATGAGCATGCACAAAGCGCTCGACGGCAAGCCGACTTTGCTGGTTTTCTATCGCGGCGGCTGGTGTCCATACTGCATTATGCAGCTCAGCACGCTGCATAAACTCGTGCCGGACCTTGAAAGCCACGGCTTCCAGCTGATCGCGGTTAGCCCGGATCGCCCGGAAGAACTGACTCGGACCCTGGATAAGACCGAACTGGATTACCTGTTGCTCTCAGACAGCAAGGCCGAACTGATGCAGGCCTTCGGCATCGCGTTTAAGGTCGACGACGAGACTATCGAGAAGTACAAGGGCTACAACATCGATTTGGAGAAGGCCAGCGGCCAGAGCCATCACGCGCTGCCCGTACCCAGCGTCTTCGTTATTGATGCGGCAGGCGTGGTGCAGTTCGGCTACTCAAACCCGGACTACCGCACCCGTGTGCCGGAACGCATTGTTCGCGCGGCGGTTGAGGCGGTTGAGGCCGGGGAGACCGGTAAGTCCGTACGCTAGTGGAGTGCTCCATTGTGCCGGGAACGTAAGCCAGCATTGGCTCAGATGACCGCGTTTTCGCAGGCGAACGGACTACAAACCGAGTCGGCTCGAAAGGGGAAAAGGGCACACACCGCAGATG
>QIMA01000023.1 GCA_003233535.1 Rhodanobacteraceae bacterium | reverse complement strand
ATCGGCACTGTCGATCCAACTACAGGCGGGTTGTCGACACCGGGGCCGAATGTCTGGCCGTTGTTACAGGCGCCAAAAGTCTCGGCGGCAGAGCCCTGCCAGGTGAAATCCCCGGCAATGCTGCCTGGGCCACCGCTGAGCTGCAGCGAGGTGCCAGGTGCCGTCCCATTACTCTCGGAAACACCGATATCGGTGCTCATCATGCCGCTGGCCGGCCCGTCGGCTGCGGTGAAGACGCCTTCGTAGCTGAGAAACTGGATAACCGTTGAGCCGCTGCGCTGGACTAAAGCGATGCCGTCAGGTCCGCCGTTTTGCACCTGCCCGCCAGCGGCCGTGTAGTTGATGAATCCCATAGACACGGTGCCGCCACAGGTCACTGAGCCACTTACCGGGACCGGGTCGGTGTCGTACATGGTGCCGTTGGAGCCGTTGTAAAGGACTAAGTCATAGTCACCTAAGCTTTCCCCCCCGGTCGCCACGACCTCAATCGACTCATCAACGTCGCCACCACCGGTGGAGTCGTCGTAATGAAGCTCGTTGATAAACACGGCGGCAGCCAGCGGCTGGCTGAGCAAGACGAGTGCGGCAAGTGAGGAGAGCAGGCGCATAAGCATTCCGGAGTAGCTAATAGGATTGAACTGAAACGAGTTGCAGCCGCCGTGATCGACACTCCCGCTAGTAGTAAAACTGACGTGAGCTCTATCGAGATCCGCCAGGCGACCGGTCGACCGCGTTGCACGATTCGCGACGCAGAATCGTACTCTAGGTAGGGGCTCGTGGCCATACACGGCGCTCACACAAAACCCAACTGCGCCTGAACGCCCAAGCCGAATACTGACTAAAGTCAGCGCTGCTTTCGCCGAACAGGCATAGTCTGGAGTGGTGTGGTCACTGGCAGTCCCGTTTGCCGCGGGCGCGCACGCCGCAAAAACCAAGGAGCTTTGAAAATGACCACGCGATTCTTGATCTTCTTAACCACAGTCGCACTGCTGCTTGCAGGCTGCGCCACAGGCTCAGGCCAACTGAGCCGGGAAACTCGCAAAGACCAATACAACCGCTATGCTGGCGAACCTGTGCGCAAGCTAAACCTGATCCACCTGCACTCCTGGACCAACATCGACAGGGACCAAGTTGTCCTCTGGACCAGCGCACGCAAGGCCTATTTGGTCGACCTGTTTTCACCATGCCTGAACCTGGACCGGTCCCCCCGAGGTATCGGAATCAGCAACTTCGGTAACACTATCTACGCCGGTTCAGATGCCATTGTAGTGGGCGGCGAACGCTGCATGATTGACCAGATTCGCCCGATAGATACCAAGGCACTGAAGGCCGAGCGCAGCGGTAGCCAGAAAACCGCGTCGTTACAGGAACGAAAAGAAGCCTAACGGTATGAAACACTAGCGCGCGGCGTCGAGATGGCGTCGTCGCGCTTGAGCCTGTGCCGCGCAAACGCCATCATGCGCGCGTGCAACCCAGCCCACTCAACTCGATGCCCGCAACCACGCCACGCGCGGCGCTGGCGAAACTGCTCGCCCTACCGGGCGAAGATGCCCGGAGCTATGCGTGCGCTCTATCCGATGCCACCCTGGCCGCTGTGTTGGGCAGGCTGCATCGCGACTTTTCCGCTATTTGGGGTCGAACACGGCCGTCTGATCGGCTCTTGACGCCACCGGATAGGCTCCGATCCCGCGGGAGCGGCGGGAATACTGATATCGATGATTACCGATGTGGTCAGCTTCGGTTTGCTGCTTGGCCTGCCCTGGCTGTTGTTGCCAACCTAGCCCGGATGTTTCGTGAACTCGCGCGATAATCGCGCAGGGTATTGGTAGGCCAGTGGGTTTTCACAGTTCCCTGCGACTAAACGAACGTCGGTCAGTGCACGACCACGCAGCGGAAAGCGTAAGCTGAAAGTGAACGACCGACTCGGCGCGCTTGAGTCGATAGCGCTTTAGGGCTTATATGCCCCAGCCTCCAGCGCTTCGCACGATGCTTGCAATAGCCCCTTGTCAAAAACGATCAATGCATGTCTAAACTGACCGCCCGACGCAAGCAACCCCCTCTGGTAGTCACCAGGGTCGATCCCGGACTAGCTCGGCGCAAGCGCGCAGTGTTGCTGGTTGTCTGGCTGCTCAGCTTGGCGCTACTGTACGTTGCCTGTCGTACGTGGCTGACTCCCGGCATCGGAACTATGCAAACCGAACTGGACAACTTACGCCAGACACATGGGTTGCTAGAGACCGAGCTCTCGATCAGCCGGGACCAAGTGTCCAATCAGAAACGCGCTCGCGAAATGGCTGAGCAAGCGCTAGAAGATCTGCGGCAAGTGCTGACCCAAAGGCAGGACGAAGTTGCCTCCCTGCGCGCCGACGTGAGCTTTTATCAGCGCCTGATCGAGGGCGGCGCCCAGCAAGCCGGGCAGTGGATTCACCAATTTAAGCTCAGCCGCGACGGCGATAGTGGCAACATGTATCGCTACCGGTTGACGTTGGCGCAGAACCTGAAACGCGGGCGCAGCGCTGAGGGCAGAATTGAGCTGGCCGTTACTGGATCTCGCAACGGCGCTCTGGAAAAATTGGACCTCGGTGCCCTTACCGGAGCCGACGCTACGCCTGTCACAGAATACTCATTTAAGTATTTCCAGCAGCTAGAGGGTACGATTCTGCTACCCGACGCTTTCGAGCCCAGCGCGATCGAACTCGCCATGCGGCCGAAGGACGGTGCCTCCACGGTCCGGCGTGAGTTCACCTGGACCGAAGCCAACCAAAAGGATGAAGACAGCTGATGTTCGGTAGCAATAGCGAAACAAAGAAGCTAGCACGCGCTCCCAGCGCCGGCAGCACATTCGAAGGGCTGATCGGCCAACGCATGGTGATCGATGGCGACGTCCACTTCACTGGCGGGCTCATGGTCGATGGCGTGGTCAAAGGTTCGGTCCAGGTAGAGGACGGCTCCGAAGGCGAGTTGGTCGTCAGCGAGGGCGGCACTATCGAAGGCGAAGTGCACGCGCCACAGGTGGAAGTGAACGGAACCATGCACGGCGACATCACCGCCGAAACGCGCTTGATATTAGGCTCAACTGCGCGCGTGCACGGCAACATTTACTACAAAGTCCTGGAGATGGCTGCGGGCGCTCAGGTCAGCGGCCAGATGGTCTTCCAAGAGTCGCCCGGCGACAAGGCCAAGCCTGAACTGCTGGCTGGTCCAGCCAAAAGCGATGCCGAGGATTGATCTGCGCACGAACGCCCCCATACTTAATGCGGGTAGTGCGCGGCCACTAAGGGCTGCGTTTGAAGGAGCACGATCACGATGGAAGGCACAATGGATCTGGCGATCCAACTGACGGGCTCGGCGGCGCGCAAAGTACGTGAATTGATCGACGAGGAAGGTCGCGAGGATTTAGCGCTGAGGGTCTATATCAACGGCGGCGGCTGCTCTGGCTTCCAATACGGTTTTGCCTTTGAAGAGGAACCCGCCGAAGACGATCTGCGCATCGAGCAACAGGGTGTCACCGTTTTGATCGACCCGATCAGCCTACAGTACCTGGAAGGCGCGGAGTTGGACTACAGCGAGAGTCTGCGCGGTGCGCAGTTTGTGGTCCGCAACCCCCAAGCAAAGAGCACCTGTGGCTGCGGCTCATCGTTCTCGGTCTAGTCCGGGCCGATGAGCGCTCTCAAACGCAGTAATCGCAACCCCTTTTCCGGCCTTCCGCTGGAACGATTCGGCGAGCAGCGCGAACAGTTCGACCCGAATCGTTTTGACGGTGAGTTACGCTGCCTGCACGGACTCAGCGATGGCCGCGTGCGCATTCAACACGACAGCCCAAAGCTTTATTGGCGCAGCCGTGCAGAGACATCCCAACGGGTACTTCTGGGGCACCATGCGGGCATTCTGTATGCCGTAGAGTGGGAGTCGTTAAGCGCAGACTCTCTACCGCCGACGCAGCCGCCATTTCCTGATTTGCGTGCCCATGCACAGATGCTGGATCCGTTTGAGGCGGGCTTGGCAGCGTACGCCCGGGCCATGGTCATATGGCATCAGCGTCACCGCTATTGTGGGGTGTGCGGCAGCGCTACTGAAAGCAAAGCGCATGGCCATCGGCGGCGCTGCGTTGCAGACACCTGCGGCACCGAGCACTTTCCGCGCATCGACCCGGCGATTATCGTGGCGGTGAGCTGCGGTGAACGGCTGCTGCTGGCGCGGCAAGCGAATTGGCCGGAGAAACGCTATTCGGTGCTCGCTGGCTTCGTCGAGCCAGGCGAGAGCCTAGAGGACTGCGTGCGCCGAGAAGTATTTGAAGAAAGTGGCATCAACGTACGCGACTGCGACTATCACTCGTCGCAACCTTGGCCCTTTCCTTCTGGCCTGATGCTGGGCTTCACTGCCCATACCGACGACGAAACGCTGCGGCTAGATGAGGAGCTAGAACACGCTCTATGGCTGAATCCGGAACAACTTGTAGCAGCCATCGCCGATGGCGAACTCCGTCCGCCTTCCGGGTTTTCCATTTCACGGCGCCTCGTCGAGGACTGGTATGGGGAGCGGCGGGCAACGACTCTGAGCGCCGCCGTGGCCGCGCATAAGGCGCGTCCGAACACAGCGTAGCGCGCGGGCTTGGCAAAATCGTCTTGCGCAGTGCGTATTCACGGGCGTGCGTGAGTACAATGCTCACTGAACTGACCCAACGAAGAATCTACCGACCATGGCTTTGAGCTTGTTGATCATTCTGCTGGTAATAGGCATCAGCGCTGCCGCGCCGGAGCTCACTCGGCTGCGCGACTACGATTGGTTTCGGCGCTGGGTTGGCAGTCTAAACTCGCGTTTGGAACTCAACGTGCTGTGGACCCACGGCTTGGGCCTGCTAATTACCGTCGGCATGCCCTCGCTGTTGGTACTGTTGGTCTATCGGGGCTTAGGCGGCGCGATTTTCGGTTTGATTGGACTGCTGCTGTCGGCCATGGTTCTGTACTACACCTGGGGTCCGCAAGACCTGGATGCCGACGTTACCGACCTTGCCACCGCCACCGACCCGGAACTGCGCCAACGTGCGTTGAGCGCGCTTGGTGCTTCGACCGCTGCAGACGAGCCTGCTGACCGCGTGGAATTGGTCTTCCACCAGGCACTTAAGCGCTGGTTTGGCGTGCTTTTTTGGTTCGCCCTGTTTGGACCAGCCGCTGCGGTCGCATTTCGATTAATCCAGCTATTGGCCGACAGCGACAGCCTCTCCAAGCAGCTACCTGAGCTGCAGGCGCAAGCCGCGCGTCGGATGTACGAGGCATTGGCGTGGATTCCGGCGCAGCTGATGACGTGGGCGCTAGCCTTGGCCGGCGACTTCAACGCGGTCAGCAAAGCCTGGCGCGAACACCAAGCGAGCCACGGCCAGGGCCTGATGCATCTGGACCTAGGATTTCTCACCGCTACCGCAGTGGCCTGCATTGAGTATCACGACGTGGACGAAGTCCCAGACGCCCTGCCGCGCGAACAGATCGCTGAGCAGGCGCTGCAGTTGGTTTGGCGAGTCCTGGTCGTGTGGCTGACCGTCCTTGCCGTCATCGTGTTAGCACAGCTGTTTGGCTGAGCAGTAGCAAACTCGCCAGTTAGAGGCTCACCGCGAGGTTGCGGTGAGCAAACAACGGCCGACAATTGCACCGCTTGCTGCAGTGAACGGAACTTCCATCAATTAGCTAAAACTCGTTGCAGCAGCGAGGGACCGAGGATGAGCCCCCAGGTGAGCAGCACATTCATCATGCATAAAAACACGGCTGCTGAACCCATGTCCTTAGCCCGTCCAGCGAGTTCATGAAACTCCGGCGTGGTTTTGTCGACGACCGCTTCAATCGAGCCATTGAGCAGTTCTGCAACCATAACCATGAGTACCGAACCCACCAGCAGCACGCGCTCAACGGCGCCGCCGCCAAAGTAGAGGGCCAATGGAACCAGGATTACCGCCAGTTGCGCCTCCAGGCGAAATGAGGCCTCGTGGCGCAGCGCTGCGCCGAGCCCCTGCATGGAATAGCGCAGTGCCAGCAGGATCTGACGCGGTCCACGCGAGACGGCGTTAGCCACCAATCGTGTACCGGTCAACGGACGCGCCAATCAAGTCGATTGCGGGAGCCAACAGGCAGCAGCGCGAGGGCGCGGTTTTGATGCCCGAAGGGAAACGAGCCCGGTGAAAGATCAACATATTGGGTGCTTGTTCGATACCAACCGCTAATTGTGGCATTTGCTCTGCGTAAGGGACAAGACGCGGGGCTGCGCATAGACGAACGATTTGTGAACAACTCAGGCCACTTTGGCTGTTTGCCTGGGACTCAGACAGAACCCGCCACCATACGATCAGGAGATCCCTATGCACCAATGGTATTTCAGCAACGACGGCCAACAGGTAGGCCCGCTCGATCACGCCGCGGCTGTCCGACAGGTACAACAAATGCCTCAAGGACACTGCTGGCGCCAGGGTTTCGCCGAGTGGCTCCCGGTGGCGCATGTGGCCGAACTTAGTGCCAGCACGGTCGGTTCCAGTCGGCACTGATGGTGATTGATGCAGCCAAGGGCGTGGAAGCGCGCACGATCAAGCTGATGGACGTCTGTCGGCTGCGCG
>QIMA01000381.1 GCA_003233535.1 Rhodanobacteraceae bacterium | reverse complement strand
AGATAGGTTGAACTGGTCTCTTGGACTGCACACTAGTCGCCTGGGTAGTGCTTGCTGCCCAAGCGCGCTCGAAGTACGGCAGCGCCCTTAGCCCGGAATTTCATAAACTTCACGCGTCCTCGCTAGGCCCTTGATCGCCCAGCGACTTTTCCTCAGTCGGGTGTATGAACCACTACACCGCTCCTGCGGAAAAATCACTGGACGACCAATGTCCTGTGCGATCATCGCGCGAGTTCATGAAACATCCGGGTTAGACGCTGCAATTCAATCTGAGTCCTGAGTCTAGTTTTTCAGGTCGCGTAGATCCTGGAGTGGGCCCTGCTGCGCGGCGTAATAGGCCGCCAAATCGGCCATGTCCTGATCGCTCAGGGTGGCTACAAAGCCACTCATGATCAGATTTTCCCGGCTGCCATTTTTGTAAGAACGCAGCGAATGCAGCAGATAGTCTTCGTATTGCCCGGCGATGATCGGGTACTGCGGATCGCCGATACCGTTGCCGTCGGTGCCGTGGCACGCTTGGCAGATCTGCGATTTCTTCTGACCGTCGCCCGCGTCGCCAGCCAGGGCCGGCGTGGCAAACAGCAGCGCGAGCGTTGCGATAAGTAGTGAACGACGCATGGCTGCTCCTTAGTACTCTAGCTTGTGGATTGCCAAAAAGCTGGCGATGTCTTCGATGTCCTGGGCCGACAGGCTCTCGCCCTGCGCGCGCATAGTCGGGTGCGAACGCGTACCGGATTGGTAGGCTGTTAGCGCCATTACTAGGTAATCATAGTTTTGCCCGCCGATCTTCGGCACCCGATAGGTCGGGTAGGTATTGGAGTAGTCCGCAATGCTGTGGCAGCCGCTACAGGTATAGAAAAGGATCTCACCGCTCTCGGCGTCACCCTCAGCATAGGCGGGAGCCGCAGCGGTTAAGACGGCGCTCAACGCGAGCGCCACGGCAGTTAGTTGCCTCATCGGCTATTCCCCGGATCAGATAGTCAGTGCCGCGCGAGGCGCGGAGGCCGACGATTATAGGGTCTTGGTCAATAGAGTCCTAGCCCGGATGTTTCATGAACTCGCGCGAGCCGCGTTGCAGTCCTGCGCCTGCCGCTAGGCGCAGTCCCGAAGGTCGGTGTGTTCTACGGCGCGAAAGGGCTGCAACGACGCGGCGGGCGCAAGGGCCCTCGCCCTGGTGGGCCTGAAAGGGCCGCCAGCTACGTCAGACCCCTCGTCCAGAACGCAAACTATGACCTTCGAGGTCTTCACGTACTGGCGACCTTTTCGGCCGGCGTCGCGGCCGATGAGTTGTTCACAGGGTCCCAAGCGATGATAGTTTGCGGCTTTCTGCCTGCAACCGTTGTTGCTGTGAAGGTGTCTATCGCGCTGTCACGGCAATTCCCATACCATCACGCCCGCTTGCGGTCGGGCTCGACGATTGTCACTGAAGCTACAAGCATGACTTCATGCCCATGATTGTTCCGTATGGGTGTTCTACTCTGGTAACACACCTTTCTAATCGAGTGAGCAGAAAATGAATCGGCCTGCTGCCCAAATCTTTGCGTTTGCCCTAGCCAGCCTGACTTTGGTCGGTTGCGGACAGGAAGCAGACGGGATTCAAACTGCCCAAAGCGATGGCGAGAAAAAGACCATCGAAGCGCGCGTGCCGGTGGAAATCGCCACCGCTCGACGCGCGCCAGTAACCCAGGCCTTCCGCGGTACAGCCAGCCTGGAAGCGGTCGCTGTCTCCGAAGTGGTCTCCAAATCCACCGGCGTCGTGCTCAACGTACTCGTCGAAGAGGGCGACACGGTCAAGAAGGGTCAGGTCCTGGCGAAAATGGAATCCGACCGCCAACGGCTGTCCCTGGCTCAAGCCAAGGCTGACCTGGCCAAGCTGGAAAGCGATTACGAGCGTGCCCAGAAAATGTTCAACCGCAAGTTGATTGCCAACGAGGCTTTCGACCAGTCCCGCTTTGGTTTGGAAACTCAGCGCGCGATCGTGGCGATGCAGCAACTGGAGCTGTCCTACACCCAGATCCGTGCGCCGATCAGCGGCGTGGTTAGCCTACGCTTGGTGAAGGAGGGCAATTTGGTCCAGCAGAACCAGGGGCTGTTCAGGATTGACGACTTTGATCCCCTCGAGGCGGTGGTTGCTGTGCCAGAGCGCGAAATGCAGGTCATCAAGGCCGGTCAGCCGGTCAAAATGCTGGTGGATGCGGTCCCCGGCGTTCCCTTCGACGGCGTGGTCGCGCGAGTCAGCCCGGTCGTTGACGCCTCATCCGGCACTTTCCGCGTGGTTACCCACTTCCGCGACGAACAGGGTCGATTGCGTTCGGGCATGTTTGGTCGCCTATCGATCATCTTTGACGTGCGCGACGATGTGCTCGTCGTGCCGCGTCAAGCCTTACTGGCGGAAGATCAAGATGCCGCGGTCTATCAGATCGACAGTGACGGCGTTGCGCGTCGTCAGTCAGTGACGCTGGGTCACGTAGGCGACGGCATGGCGGAGATTCGTGCTGGTTTGGACAGCGGTGCCATTGTCGTAACGCTGGGTCAATCCGGGCTGCGCGAGGGCACCAAGGTGCAGGTCCTCAACCCGCCTGCTGAGGTGCCTGGAGGCAGCGCTGCGCAAACCGCGCAGGTTACCGGCGCTATGGCTACGGGGGGCTAGTCGTGGGCATCATTGAACTGGCTACCCAGCGTCGGGTGACCATCTTGATGTTCACCGTGGCGATGGTGCTGTTCGGCTTGATCGGACTGTCGCGGCTGAAGGTCAATCTGCTGCCCGATCTGTCCTACCCCACGCTCACCGTGCGTACCGAGTTCGCTGGAGCTGCGCCGACGGAAATCGAGAATCTGCTCTCGGAGCCAATCGAAGAATCCGTTGGCGTGGTCAAGAATGTGCGCCGCGTATCCAGCGTATCGCGCACTGGGCAATCTGACGTCATCTTGGAATTCGCCTGGGGTGCGGACATGGACCAGGCCGGGCTGGACGTGCGCGAAAAGCTCGAACTATTGCAGTTGCCGCTGCAAGCTACTCGACCACAGCTGCTGCGCTTTGATCCGTCCACTCAGCCGGTGGTTCGTTTAGGTCTATTGGCTGGTGACGTCGGCAGCGATGAGAATGCTCTGAAGAGCCTGCGTCGGCATGCCGATGAGGAGCTGACTAAGCGCCTGGAGCCGCTCGATGGTGTCGCCGCGGTAAAAATCGGCGGTGGTTTGGAAGACGAGATTCAGGTGGCGGTAGATCAGCAGAAGCTGGCCCAGCTAGGTCTGTCAGTGAACACCGTGATTCAGCGCCTAAGCCGCGAGAACGTCAATATTTCTGGCGGTCGCGTGGAAGAGGGCAGTCAGCGTTTTCTGGTCCGCACTCTCAATCAATTCCTGACCCTGGACGAGATGCGCGAGATGGTTGTCGTCGCAGCGGAAGGGCGGCTGGTTCGGCTCAAAGATCTGGCCGAGATTAGTTCCGGATACAAAGAGCGCCAAGCCATTATTCGCATCGACGGTCGCGAATCGGTGGAAATCGCCGTGTACAAGGAGGGCGACGCCAATACCGTCGCCGTTGCCGGGCGAGTCAAGGACGCGTTAGAACGCCTGCGCAAGGAACTGCCGCAAGGCACGGAGTTGGTAGTCGTTGATGATCAATCGACCTTCATAGAGGGTTCGATCTCCGAAGTGATTCAAAGTGCGCTGCTGGGCGGCGTTTTGGCCATCCTGACCATCTATCTGTTCCTCGGTAATGGCTGGGCGACGGTGATCATTTCGCTGTCGCTGCCGGTGTCCATCATTACCAGCTTTTTCTTCATGCAGCAGTTGGGCATCACCCTCAATGTAATGTCTCTGGGCGGCATCGCCCTGGCCACCGGCATGGTGGTCGATAACGCCATCGTGGTCTTGGAGAACACGGCGCGGTTGCGTCGCGAGGGCCTGGGCGTGCTTGAAGCCTCGGTGCAGGGCGCCAGCGAAGTAGGCATGGCCATTACCGCCTCAACGCTGACCCATATCGCGGTGTTCTTGCCGCTGGTGTTCGTTGAGGGTATCGCCGGCCAGCTGTTTCGCGATCAGGCTTTGACGGTCACTTTTGCGCTGCTCATCTCACTGGTTGTGGCGGTCACTTTGATCCCCATGCTGGCCAGTTTAGAGGCCCGCACGCCGATGTCTTTTGTCGACGAGAAGGCGGACAAACGGCCGTCCTCGCGGCTTGTCGGTCTCGTCACCATCCTCCTTTGGATTCTGGCGCTGCCGTTTGTTGCGCTGAAGTGGGTGCTGGCCGGCCCAGCACGTATTGTTCAAGCTGCCTATGCCGCGACGGAAGCGGCCTACGCGAAGATGCTGCCGACCGCGTTGCGTAATCTGACCGCGGTGCTGTTGGTGTCGGTCGCACTGCTAGCGTTGTCGTTCGGTGCGCTGCGCAGCCTCGGTCTGGAGCTGATCCCAGAGTTCGCGCAGGGACAGATCACGTTGGATTTGAAAATGCCTCCGGGTACGCCGCTGGCAGCGACCGATCGCTACGTCGCCCAACTGCAGGAGGCGGCTACGAAAATCGACGGTGTGGAGCATATCTATGCAGTCTCCGGCAGCGGTACGCGCCTAGACGCTAATCCCACTGAAGCCGGTGAAAATATTGCGAAACTGCTGATTGATTTGGACCAGAGCGTGGCCTCAGCCGACGAGGGGCGGGTCTTGAGCAGTCTGCGTGCGCTCACCCAACGCATTCCTGGAGCCGAGGCGAAATTCGGCCGCCCAGCACTGTTCAGTTTCGCCACACCGGTCGAGGTCGAGGTCGCCGGTTACGAACTCGACCAGCTTAAGCAAGGTAGCGCTTTGGTATTGGCGGCGATGCGTGCCGATCCCGCGTTCGCGGACGTCAAGTCCAGCGTAGAGCAGGGTCATCCCGAGGTACGTATCCGCTTTGACCAAGAAAAGGCGGGCGCTTTGGGCCTGACCGTGCGCGAGATCGCTGACCAGGTGGTGCGCAAGGTGCGCGGTGAGATCGCTACGCGCTACAGCTTGGGTGATCGCAAGATTGATGTTTTAGTGCGGTCGCGCGAAGTCGATCGCAACTCGGTCGCCGATTTGCGCAACCTGATAATTAATCCGGGCGCCGAGCGGCCGGTTCCGCTAGAGGCGGTCGCCACCCTGGAAGTGACCGAAGGCCCGGGCGAGATCCGGCGTTCGGATCAGGAACGAATCGCGCTGATTCAGGCCAACCTTGCGCAGGGTGATCTAGGCGCGGCGGTGGCCGGGCTGCAGACTCAGCTAGCCGACATCGTGCTGCCGCCCGGCGTTGAGGTGCGCGTGGTCGGGCAGAACGAGGAAATGCTGCGCTCGTTCGAATCGCTGATGTTCGCGCTGGCGCTGGCCGTGTTCATGGTCTACCTAGTGATGGCCAGTCAGTTTGAGTCCTTGCGCCACCCGTTCCTGATCTTGTTCACGGTGCCGTTAGCGCTGGTGGGTGCGGTGTTCTCACTCTACTTGTTTAGCATGTCGTTGAGCGTGGTGGTGTTCATCGGCTTGATCATGCTGGTGGGCATCGTCGTTTCCAATGCAATCGTGCTGATCGACCGAGTCAATCAGCTGCGCGCGGCCGGCATGCCGCGGCGTGAGGCGGTGTTGGAGGGAGCCCGATCTCGCCTCCGGCCAATCTTGATGACTACGATAACGACGCTGTTTGGGTTCCTACCGATGGCGATTGGTCTGGGTGACGGCGCAGAACTGCGTCGACCTTTGGCGATTACCGTGATCGGCGGACTGAGCTTTTCGACCATGCTTACCCTGGTGTTGATTCCGGTGTTGTACGACCGTTTCGGTGGCGAGCACGCAAGTCTGCCTAAGCGCAGCCTGGCTGGCATCTCTGATGCGCCTGCGGAGGCATAGCAATGAACATCGCGCGGCTCGCAATGAAACGCCCGGTCACCACGATGATGTTCTTCATCTCGCTCGTGGTGGTCGGCTTGATCTCCTCGCAGAAGCTGCCCCTGGAGTACTTTCCAGAGCTAGACGCGCCGTTTATCGCGGTCAATGTGCCCTACCAGGGTTCGGCGCCGAAGGAGATTGAGCGGGAAATCACCCGGCCGGTTGAAGAGGCGCTGTCTACCGTTCACGGGGTCAAGCAGATCTTTAGTGAGACTCGGGCCGACAATGCGCAGATCTTCATGATCTTCGATTGGGGTGTCGACCTGGCGATCAAGGTGGCAGAAGTACGCGAGCGAGTGGAGAATACGCGTTCTGAGATGCCCGCTGACGTGCGTCGCATCAACGTCTTCAAATTCTCTACCGCCGATGATCCGATTCTGCGCGTTCGTTTGTCCTCCTCAGACGATAACTTCGATCTGCGGGGGCAGTACAACAAGCTCCAACGTTTGGTGAAGCGGCCGCTTGAGCGAGTCAGCGGCATTGCCCGGGTAGATCTGTCCGGGGTGGCGCCGGAAGAGGTGCATATCGACCTGCGGCCCGAGCGAGTTGCCTCACATTCGGTTGACATCAACGCGCTGGCGCAGATGCTGCAGTCGGAGAACTTCTCCATGTCTGGCGGCCTGATTAACCACGGCGACATGCGCTTGCGCGTTCAGCCTGAGGGCGAGTTCCGCACCTTGGAACAAATAGGTGATTTGATTGTGACCGACGCCGGTGTGCGCCTGCGCGATATCGCGGACGTGCGCTTTCAGCCGCAGGAACTCGATTATCGGCGCATCTTGGACGGCAACTATGCGGTCGGTATCGATGTCTTTAAGGAGCGCGGCGCCAACCTAGTCGAGACGGGTAGGGCGGTGCGTACCGAGGTTGAGCGCATTAATACCAGCGGCGATTTGGGTGATCTGCACCTGATTCTTTTTAATGATCGGGCCGAGGGCGTGAAGAGCTCGCTGCGCGAACTGTTCAACTCGGGCCTGCTCGGCATGGGCT
>QIMA01000081.1 GCA_003233535.1 Rhodanobacteraceae bacterium | reverse complement strand
AAACGCCTCCACCGACAATCCACTAGCCGACCCGCGCTCAATCAGCGCCAACCAGCCGCCCCTGCCTCGCAGGGCACGCCTCGCCATTTCCCCCCTACGTCAGACTAGTTGTCGCTCGGATAGGATTGGATCTGGGGGCGATAACTGGAGTACGTCATGGCTCGATATGGACAAGTTTTCAAAGACCGTTGGCCGGCTATTGCCGCCGGAAAGTGGATCGGTGGAGGCCGTTGCACTGGAAGTAGGCGTTAGAACGAACACGCTAGAACGCTGGCGCAGTGAAGCGCTGTCCAAGCCCGCCCTAGGGCGGGCTTGGACAGCGGCGGCGCGCTTGGATGCCGTGGTAACGACGGCGCCGATGGACGAGGTCAGCAAGAGTGGGTGGTGTCGAGAGAACGGCGTGTTTGCGCAAGACCTTATCCACTGGCGGCACAGTGCCACGCAGGCGCTAGCGGCACCCGAGGACGCTCGCGCCAGCCCCCAGCAAACTCAGCAAGATCGCCGGCGGATCAAGACGCTGGAACGCGAGCTACTGCGCAAAGAGCGGGCGTTGGCGGAGACAGCGGCGTTATTGGTGCTGTCAAAAAAAGTCGCGGCGATCTTCAGCAAGGACGGGGACGAATGATTGTTCTCGAAGATCGTCAGGCATTGTCCAAAGATATCCAGGTGGCGCACTCGGCTGGCGCGCGATTGCATCTGGCCTGTGCAACGGCCGGGATCAGTGTGCGTACGCTGCAACGCTGGCAGGCCAACGATGGGTTGCAACGGGGTGATCGCCGACCCGATGCTGTACATCCGACGCCGGCCCACGCGCTCACCGCCGACGAGCGCGCTCTGATTGTGCATACCGTCAATGAACCGCGCTTTGCTGATCAACCACCAGCTCGCATCGTGCCGACCTTGGCTGACGAGGGTACGTACATTGCCAGCGAATCGACCATCGCCCGGGTCCTGTGCGAGCACGGACAAAATGCCCACAGGGGCCGCGCCAAAACGCCTCGCGCCGGCCGGCCCCCGACCACACATATCGCTACCGGCCCACGCCAAGTGTGGTGCTGGGACATGACATTTCTACCGACTTGCGTGATCGGTCAATGGTTTTACCTGTACCTGATCATGGACTTGTACAGTCGCAAGATCGTTGGCTGGGAGGTCCATGACCGTGATCACGCCGATCACGCAGCCCACCTGCTGCGCCGAACCGCGCTGGCCGAGGGTGTCGCCCAGGCCTTAGTCAAACCGGTGCTCCACGGCGACAACGGCGCTACCCTCAAAGCCACAACTGTGCTGGCCATGATTCATTGGCTGGGAATTAAACCCTCCTACTCACGGCCTCGAGTCAGCGACGACAACGCCTTTGTCGAGTCGCTGTTTCGCACCGCCAAGTACCGACCGGAATTCCCGGCCAACGGCTTTATGGATCTAAACGCCGCCAGGCTATGGGCCGCTGAGTTCGTGCGTTGGTACAACCACGATCACTGTCACAGCGGCATACGGTACGTCAGCCCAGCACAACGACATGAGGGCAAGGACCTCGTCATCTTGGCCGCCAGACACCAGATCTACCAGGACGCCAAAGCGCGTAATCCGCAACGCTGGTCAGGACCGACCCGCAACTGGACACCCATCGGAAACGTCACGCTAAACCCCGAACGCGATTGCATCGCCGCCGCCTTTCCAGATCACCATAAAACCTCGGCAGCCGCATGAATGAGGCGACAACTAGTTTGACGTGCACCGCAGCGTAGAGGGCACAGCCACGTAGGTCGGACAAAGACCGAGCCTAGGCGAGGACGTGTCCGACACGCGCTCTGTACCCATGCCTTGCGCATCGTTAAAGCGCCGCGTAGACAAGACATTGAATAGAGGCTGGGGGTCGCGGCTTGGCGGCACTGTTCATCATCAACAGTCGGACACGCCCTCGCCTAGGCTCGGTCTTTGTCCGACCTACGTGGTACTCGAACTAGCTACTGGTGCTGAGCTCTTAGCCCTGCTCAGCAACGACGCCGCCGGCCGCAATGAACCCATCCACCTGTTGCTCCAGAATCGGCATCGGCATGGCGCCGTTGAGCAGCACCACCTTGTGGAATTCGCGGATGTCGAACTTGTCGCCGAGCGCAGTTTCGGCCCGCGCGCGGAGCTCTTGAATCTTCAGCATGCCAATTTTGTAGGCCAGGGCCTGTCCAGGCATGACTAGGTAGCGCTCGATCTCAGACTCCACCTCTTTGTCGCCCATGCCGGTCTTTTCCAGCATGAGCTCAATCGCGCGCTCGCGAGTCCAGCGCTTGGAATGCATCCCGGTGTCGACCACCAGGCGCACGGCACGGAACATCTCTGCCTGCAATCGGCCCAGTTCGCTGAGTTGGTCGGGCAGAAAACCGCCCTCGTGAGCCAAGTGTTCGCTGTACAGGGCCCAACCTTCGGAATACGCAGTGAATGGAATCATGGTGCGGAAGATCGGCAGTCCTTTCAGCTCGCGCGCCAACGCGATCTGGAAGTGGTGTCCGGGGATGCCTTCGTGGAAAGCAAGCGTGCGCATCCCGAAGCGCGGGATTTCACTTACGTCGCGCAAATTGGCGTAGAAGATGCCCGGCCGGGCGCCATCCATAGACGGTGCGTTGTAGTAAGCACCCGGTGACGTCTTTTCCTTGAATTCGGGAATCCGCTTGACCTCTAGCGGAGCCTCGGGACGACGGGAGAAGTACTGGTCCAGCTTGCCGTCGATCTCGTCGTAGATCGCCTGATACGCGACCAAGATTTGTTCCCTGCCGGCATCGGTATCCGGAAAGAGCTGGTCCGGACGCGTGGCCAAGAGCTGCACACGCTCGCCGACACTCCCTTCTATCAAGCCCTCGGCGACCAAGATCGCGTCCATCTCCAGTTCAATCCGAGCCACTTCGGCCACGCCAATCTGATGGATCTGATCGGCGCTCATCTTGGTCGTCGTGTGATTCTCGATCTGATGGGCGTAAAAATCGTCGCCATTAGGCAGACGCCAGACGCCGTCATTGGAAAGGCCAGATTGCAATCCGGCGAAGTAATCGATGTAGGTCTGATAAGCCGGATAGACATCGGTCTCGATGCGCTTGGCGATCTCTGGTAACAAGTCGCTGCAGCACTGCTGATCAGCGGCTAACTCACCCAGACGATCAGCCACAGAGGTGTAGAGGATATTCTCGGTCGCCGGCTGAGCGACAAACTCGCGCATCTCGATCAACACCTTGTCGACCGCAAATTGCGGCGGCAAGATCCCCTTCTCCTCGCGCAACTTTAGCCCGTCCATCGTTTGCGCGAACTTGATCGGCAGTTTCTCCAACCGAGTCAGATAGTTGCGCACGTCAGTCTCATCGTTGATCGGGTGCTGAGTGGCGAGGAAGGTCGGCACATTGCTCTGAATACCAAACAGCTGATTGACCGGGAAGTTGTGATGCCGCCACGGGTCGCCGCGCTGCTGCAGATCCAGAAAGAACTCCAAGATGTCGTAGCTCAAGGCTTCCTGACCGGTCATGTCGCTACGGTCGTAGCTGCGCAGGGTCACTAGATCATTGCGCAGCTTGGTCCGAATCTTGTCGCTCTGGGCCTCGGAATTATCATCCCAATCATCGTCGTAGTAGCGCAGACCCAAGGGCCGAAGCATGCCCATACTGGTCAGCATCTCCGGGCTGTCGAATGCGAACTCGACGAAAACGCGATCGAAGAACAAGCGAGTCGTGACCGGCTTGAAGTAAATCGTGTGCAGCACAAAGACCGCAAACAGCAAGACTAAGACGCCGACCAGCTTGGCCAGCCGCTTCAACCACTTCTTCATGTCAGACCCACGCGCGAATGAAAGCGCGTGAGGTTAACCCGAATCGGACAACGGTGCGTGCGCTGGAAGTCATAGGCGAGTGCCGTGCGCTTAGTACCAGTTGCCAGTTCCAGTGGCCAATAAGAGCAGAGCGAGTGCCGCGCTGACTCTTGGGGCTACTGGTACTGGGCGTTACCCAACTACCCAGCGCTGAAAGGCGACTAGCGCTAGACCAATCACGATCAGCGTGGCGCCGAACAGCGGCATCAGCATCAGGAAGGGCAAGCCCAGCACGAGTGCAGCCAGACCGAATGCGCCAAAGTCCGCGATGGCGGGCGGGTTCGGATCAGCGCCCAAAGGCAGACCAAACAGATAGTCCAAGCTGAGCTTGCCAGCGCCTTTGAAAAGCAGTGGTAAGAGCATCACGACGAAAAGCAGCGGCAGCTTGAAGTTACCGTTGCCATCGTTGCTTATCGAATACCCGGCGAGCAAATCGCTCAACATGGACCAGTTATTCGGCCAGTGCACGGCTGCGGTGGCCACGAAGGTCAGAAACAGCAGGCTGAAGGCGATGAAACGCGTGCACAATCCAACGATTAGCAGCACTGCGCCTATCAGCTCGAACCAGGTCGCCAAGCCCCAACTAAAGCTGGCCGGAACGATGTTGAAGGGAAACGGAAACTGACCTTGCACAGACGCAAACCAGTTCTCGCCGCCCAGCTTCTCGCGCCCAGCCTCAAAAAACTCCCAGCCCATGATCACCCGCAATACCAGCGGCGGCAGATAATCGCCGACAGAATTCAATCGCCCGGTCAACGATTCCCAGGTATTCATTAAGCGGGCAAAAAGATTGGAGTCCAAGATGGTGGTCCTACAGATCGAAGGGGCAAAGGTGCCTGCTGGTGGGGGCGGGGTCAATGGGGCGCGTGGCTGTTTAGGAGCTTGCAAAGGCGTTTTAGGATTTAGATCGAAGAACAGAGACGTTTTACGTTTTAGGTTTTACGTTAGGAGCGAAGATCAACGGCGGCGGCAATCTGGCCAGTGACGAAACTCGATGATTGCTGGCTGTTGGCTCTTACTTAAAACGTAAAACCTAAAACGTCTCTGCCAGCCCTCAGCCCTAACAAGCCCTACCCTCTACGCCAGCGATGAAAACGCGCAGCCCAGGCCAACACACCTTGCGGAGCGTGCTTCTTCTTCCACACGCCAGCGGCGTATTTTGCCGATTCGGACCAGGTCGGGTACGGGTGGATGGTGCCGAGGATCTTGTTCAGGCCAAGTTTCCAGCGCATTGCCAAGGTGAACTCAGCGAGCAGTTCGCCGGCGTGCGAACCGACCACGGTGGCACCAAGTATCTGATCCTTACCCGGCGCTGTTAGTACGCGGACGACGCCTTCGGCAGCGCCATCGGCAATCGCGCGATCTAAGTCATCCAGACCATAAGTCGTCACTTCGACCTCGATGTCCTGTTCCGCCGCATCGTCTGCGGTGAGTCCCACCGTGGCCACTTCCGGGTCGGTAAAGGTCACCCTGGGGATCACGCGATAATCGGTTTTGTAGGTCCAGAACGGGCTGAGCAAGCCGTTGACCGCCGCATACCAGGCCTGGTGGGAGCTGAAATGGGTGAACTGGTAGGGGCCGGCAACATCGCCACAGACGTAGATATTGGGGAAGTTAGTGCGCAAATAGGCGTCGTGATCGATCGTTCCGCCGCGCCGAGTCAAATTGATGCCCAGCTCTTCCAGACCCAAGTTTTCCGTATTCGGCTTGCGCCCCAGCGCCAACAGCAGCGAATCGTATTCTATGCTGACCTCGCCATCCGGGCCTTCGCAGTGCAGCGTACCGCCCTGCTCACCGCCCTCGACGCGCATGGCCTTGTGGGCCAGACGAATATCTAGCCCTTCGCTTTGCAATTGTTTCAACAGCGCCTCACCTGCCACCTTGTCTTCTTTGCCCAGCAGTCGCGGTGCTAGCTCAACCACCGTCACCTGACTACCCAAACGGGCAAAACTCTGCGCCAGCTCGCAGCCGATCGGGCCGCCACCGATGACCGCCATCCGTTTGGGCAGTTCGCGCAAACCCCAGACGGTGTCGCTGGTCAAGTGATGGGCCGTATCTAACCCAGGAATGGGCGGCACCAGCGGTCGCGCGCCGGTGGCAATGACCAGGGTGCGCGCCGACAACCGCTTGCCGTCGATTTCGACTTCCCACGGCGACACGATCTTGGCTTCGCCAGCGATGCAGTCCACGCCCAGGCTGGTGTAGCGCTCGACTGAATCGTGCGGCTCGATGTCCTTGATCACCTGTTCGATGCGATCCATTACCGCAGCGAAGCGCACGCCCGGATCAGCGTCGCTGAGACCAAATTTCGAGGCGCCGCGCATCTCTGCCGCCAGTCGCGCCGAGCGAATCAAAGCCTTGCTCGGCACGCAGCCGGTGTTCAAGCAGTCGCCACCCATCTTGTGGCGCTCGATCAGACCGACTTTAGCCTTTACGGCCGCGGCAATGTAGGCAGTTACCAGCCCGCCGGAGCCGGCGCCAATCACTAGCATATTGAAGTCGAACTTCTTCGGCTTGCGGTGTCCGGCGTAGATCTTGCGAGCGCGCACATAGTCGAGCAATTTACGGCCAATAATCGGCAGCAGGCCGAGCAGCACGAAGGCGCCGAGCAGAGACGGAGACAATATGCCGCTGAGCGAATCAATCTGCGCCAACTCACGCCCAGCGTTGACGAAGACCAGAGTGCCGGCAAGCAGGCCGATCTGGGTCACCCAGGCAAAAGTCCAGGCGCGTAGCCCAGTTAAGCCCATGACCAGATTGATCACGAAGAACGGAAATACCGGGACTAGCCGCAGGCCAAACAGATAAAAAGCACCGTCCTTTTCCAGCCCCGCATCAATCGCCTTGAGCCGATCGCCGAAGCGCTCCTTAACCCAATCGCGAAACATGAAGCGGCTCAGCAAGAACGCCAGAGTTGCTCCGAGCGTGCTGGCAAAGCTCACCACCAGCGTGCCGACTGCCAGCCCAAACAGCGCAC
>QIMA01000158.1 GCA_003233535.1 Rhodanobacteraceae bacterium | reverse complement strand
CAAGGGCCTAACGAGGGCGCATGAAGTTTATGAAACTCCGGGTTAGTCACTACGGTCAGAGGCCGGTTCGGCTGGCGACTCCCGCGAATCGCCGAGATCAGGCAATGACCAGGCCAACTCCGGCCCCAACTCCAGTTGCCCGGCCCAGCTGTTCAGGCGCGCTTCGATTAGCGGCGTGCTGGCAATCTGTGGCTCGGAAGGATCGAGTTCTTCGATTGCCTCACGCTCGGCGATCCGCTCCTTGGCTAGGTCAAAAGCAAGCAAGAAATCCGCCGTTTGATTCAGCGCGTCGATGAAAAAGGCGCGGCCAAAATAGGTGAAATCCGAATCCACGCCGCAGCCAAACGATGAACGGTCCTCACGCGCAGCGGTGATCACTAGCGTGGTGCTGTCGGTCAAAGCGTCGATAAAGCCGCCCGAATAGCAGGCAGACACGACCAGGACCTTCCAGCGGATACCGCTATCGTCAATCGCTAGTCGGAGCTGCTGCGGATCGATCTGGTCCAGCGGTAGACCAAGCAGATCCACATACAGCTGATGGTCCGAACTGCCGTGGCTGGTCATGAACAAGAACAGCAGATCTTCCTCAGGGTCCATTACCTCCGACATTCCTTTGAGCGCCGAACGCAGATTGGTCAGACTGGCCAGCGGCAGCTTGTCGGTCGTCTCTGGATGATTAAGCAGGCCTAGGGTCCGGCCCTGCATGCCGAAGCGCTGAGCAAACAGCTGCCGCACGTAGTCAACTTCATTGCGGAACACCGTTTCCGAACCGTCGCCACCAAAGGCCAACAAGTAGCCGTCTGTGCGCTGCGGGTCCTGCGCCTTGAGCTTGGCTAATGCGTGGTCGACTAACGCCGGCTGGCCGGCCAGCAACACTTCCGGGCTGCTGCGTAGCGGCCAAGGCGGCGCATACTCATCGTAATAGGCCACTGGCAGTTGATAGGCCATCTCATAATAGTTAGCCAGCGGCAGCATCAGCGCAGGTAAACCACTGACCAACGCCGCGGCTAGAGCCACCACTCCTGGCCAGGCCCAGCCCGCGTCCGGCGCTAGCCCGTCCAGCGAACGGCGCAGGATCAGCAGCCACCAGCTCAACAAAACGAGCCGGATGCTCAGCGGATAGGCTGCCAAATCAATACCGAAGCTGGCCAACAGCCATTCAAGCAACACCCAAATCCAGCCCAGCCACAGGCCCGCTGCCGTCCACAGCACCGCCAACGACCAAGCCAGCACTGGCCGTTTGAGTACGGTCGCAGCCAACGCTGCGCTGCCCAAGGTCAGGATGGCTAGGAAAGCATCACTCTGCACGCCCATCGGATCGAAGACCGCGGCCGCTGGCGCGTACATCCAGGCGATCAGCACGGTGCTGGCAATCTGCAAAATCAGCAGCAGCCAAAAGTGTGCGGCCGGACGAATGCGCTGACTGGCCGGCGGCGGCAGCAGCACCTGCAGCCGCAGTCCTAGCCATAACGTGATTAACAAAGACTTCACTGGTCGGTTCAAGGCATTGCCGAACAAGCCCCTATTATCGGGGTCGCAGTGTCGATTTCGAGTGCCTTTCAGCACGGGTCCGCCTACGAGCCAAATTCGCCGAAGAGTGCGGCGCTCGCTAGACAGCCACCGCGTCACGAGCAAAGCTCGCCGCGGCGTTCGGATGAGCTAGCCCGGAATTTCATGAACTCGCGCGATGCTCGCGCAGGACATTGGTAGGCCAGTGGTTTTTCCGCAGGAGCGGTGTAGTGGTTCATACCCCCGACGGAGGAAAAGTCGCTGGGCGATCAAGGGCGCGTGAAGTTTATGAAATTCCGGGCTAGATTCCCACGCCGCCGAACTCGGCCACTTGCCGGTGACGGTCGCTAGGCATCGTCCCTTCGCGAACCACCTGCACGGTCTGCCAGTCGGCCTCCTTAGCGGCATCCAGCTCGGCCTCAATGTCGGACAAGAACAGCAGACCAGCAGGCGCGTGACCGATATCAGCAGCGATCTTGCGATAAGACTCCGCGATCCGCTTGCCCCCCGACGTCGTGTCGTAGTGGCCGCTGAACAAGTCAGACAGATCACCCGCCGCAGAGTGGCGAAAGTACAGCTGCTGAGCCGCGATCGAACCAGAGGAATAGACGTACAGCGCGATGCCGTCAGCGTGCCAGCGACGCAAGTGGTGAACGGCGTCGGGATAGACGTGAGATCGGAATACGTCTTGCTCAAATCCTTCACGCCAGATCATCCCCTGGATCGCCTTGAGCGCCGTGTGCTTAAGATCCTCATCGATCCAGTGCTGCAGACGTTCGGCGATTCCTTCCCAATCCCCCGCCTGGAGATCAGTTTCGGCGACCACCATCGCCAGTAATTTCCTTAGCTCATCATCCAGACCGTGAGTCTTGATAAACTCGGGCATGCGTTCGCGCGCATAAGGAAACAAGCACTTACGGACGAAATCGATATCGCTCGTGGTGCCTTCAACGTCGGTGACGATGGCTTTGATGGTCATGCTTGCAGCCTTGGAAATCGTTCGGCGATGTCGCTGCCGGTGAATGATGCGACCCAACCCTCGGGATTGATGAACAGCCGGATCGCAACGAAACTCGGCGCCGGTCCCATATCGAACCAGTGACGCGTGCCGGCCGGCACCGAAATGAGATCGCCGCGCTCGCAAGATACTTCATACACCCGATTATCGATGTGAGCGCAATCTCCGCATTTCCAGTTCACAGCTCAACAGAAATTCCAGCGCATCCAGATGACGACGCGCATCCGCCATCGTCGCACCCCAGGCGTAAGCGCCATGCCCGTCGATCAAATAAGCATGAGTGATCGGCTTATGGGCCAAGTAGTCGTCGATCGCCGCAGCCAACTCGCCCATATCCTGGCTATTAGCAAACACCGGTATGACGATGTGGTCTTCGTGGCTCGCGTAGCCAGAAAATGCTTTGAGCAGCTCGTAACCCGCAATCTCCAACCGTTCTTCGGCGGCAAACACCTTCGACGCCAGCGTTTGGTTGAGCGAGTGCGTGTGCAGCACCGCGCCAATCTCCGGAAAGCGCCGATAGATCTGCGTATGCAACTCGGTTTCTGCCGAAGGCTTGCCGTGGGTCAACAGCGGCTTGCCATGCAGATCCACGACCAGCACTTCCTGCGGGGTCAATGCAGCCTTGTTGCAGCCAGAAGCGGTGACTGCGACATGCTGGTCGTCCATGCGCAGCGAGAAATTGCCGCTGGTCGCCGGTATCCAGCCCTTGGCAGCAAGATCGGCGGCCTGTTCAGCAATGGCCTGGGCGCATTCGGCGAAACGCGCAGCGCTAAATACGGCGATAGTCATACCCTCTTGATCGAACCGATCCACTATAGCGAAAAGTCTTTTGGCGGCGCACCGAATTTCGAATCTTCGCGCGCCGCAGCACTAGCCCGGAGTTTCATGAACCTTCGGCTGCGGCCGCCGATCTTCGCGCCGAATGCTCATGCAACTCCGGGCTAGAAGCAAGAGCGACCGCTCGTTGTGAACGCCTGTCTCAATCGGTGATTCAGTGGTCAGGTCAGATCGCAGCCCTTGCACCTAGCCCGAACGTTTCATAAACTTCACGCGCCCTCGCTTGTCCATTGATCGCATGAACCACTACACCGCTCCTTCAGAAAAATCACTGGACAATCAATGTCCTGCGCGATCATCGCGCGAGTTCATGAAACATCCGGGCTAGACGTGCACACTGGCCCAATCGCCCTATGCAATCTATCGATACCTTTTTGCGCGAGATCGCGTCGACCTACCCTAGCCTGTTTTTGCTGCTCATTTTGATTTTCGCCGCTGGCGGAATCGCGCTGAGTTGGCGGTTAGGCAAACGTAACGCAGCTGACACAATCGGGCCCGAACTGGAAAGCGTGCGCCGGGAGAGCGAACGCTGGCAAAACGAAGCCGATGTTCAGAAGCAGGCGCGAATGGCACAGGAGCGGCGCGCCGAACAGTACGCCGACGCGCTGGCCAGCGCGCGCAGCGAAAATGCCGCCCTGCAGGGACGGTTAGAGCTAGTTCCGCGCTTAGAAGCCAACGTCACCGGACTCCAGGATCAGCTAACCAAGGCCGAGCAGCGTCACGCCCAGGCCCAGCACGCACGTGGCCGGCTCGAAGCGCGCTTAGTCGAACAGCAGCGCTCTGGCGAGGAAAAGCTGGCCCTGCTGGAGCGCGCCCGCGAAGAGCTCAGACAGTCCTTTGCCGGATTAGCCAACGACATCCTGGAAGAAAAGAGCAAACGCTTCGGCCAGCAGAACGTGGAACAGATCGGCCAACTGCTAACGCCCATGCGCGAGCAACTGAAGGAGTTCGAAGAAGTGGTCCGCGCCGGCCACGGCGAGGAAAAGACCCAGCGCAGCCTGCTGCTCAAGGAACTGGACAATCTGCGCACGCTCAACACGCAGCTTAGCGACGAAGCCACCCACCTAACCCGGGCGCTGCGCGGCGACAACAAGATGCAGGGCAACTGGGGCGAGGTCATCTTAGAACGTTTATTGGAGATGGCTGGCCTCACCGAGGGCCGCGAATATGAGCGCCAAGAAGTGCTCAAAAGCGAGGTCGGCGGAGCAGCACGGCCGGACGTGGTCATCCACCTGCCCGAAGATCGCGCTCTGGTTGTCGACTCCAAGGTCTCCCTGATCTCCTACGACCGCGCGGTATCCAGCAACAATGAGGATGAGCGCAAGAAGCATCTAAATACGCACGTTGTTTCGCTGCGGCGCCACGTACAGGGTCTCTCCGAGCGCAGCTACGACCAACTGCTGGGCAGCAAATCGCTCGATATGGTGCTGATGTTCGTGCCGGTTGAAGGCGCCTTCATCGACGCGATACGCACCGCGCCAGACCTATACGAGCACGCACTGGAACGACGCGTAATCGTGGTTTCTCCAACCACGTTGTTAGCAACGCTCAAAGCCGTACATCACGTCTGGCGGCAAGAGCAGCGCAACACGCACGCCGAAGAAATTGCCCACCGCGCCGCCAAGCTATACGACAAATTGGTCGGCTTCGTCGGCGATTTGGAACTGGCGCGCGGAGCGGTACGCAAAGCGGATGGGCAGCTGGATGAAGCCTTCAACAAGCTCAGTCAGGGCCGCAACAACCTGATCCGCCAAGCCGAACGTCTACGCGACCTGGGCGTTGAGCCAAGCAAGAAGCTGCCGCCGCAACTGATCGATGCTCAGCACGATGAAGACGACGAGGACGACAGCAGCCCGGGATTGCTGCCGGCCTGATCTGCCCCACTGCCGATACCTGCTTGAGCTGACTGCGCGGTAGCCAATTCCAACGGGCGCGCAACTGGCGTGCGCACACGCCGATAGTTCGCGTTTTCTATGAGCTCAGGGCGCTTTCGCGTCAACCAAGGGCAGATGCGGATAAGCCGATTGGCGTTTCTGAAAGTTCAGTATCGCTGGCTTTTGAACCACACCATTAACCAAGTTCAGGGCCTGACGAATCGTCTCGTTCGATTGCCAGCCCGACGCGCCACTCAACACTGACGGCAGATGCACGACCATCGCGGCGGAAATGGATCGACTGGCGCTCTCCCACAAATAGCTTGGCGTATGATCGACAGCGTAGTAATCAGCCTTGCCAACTTTGAACATGGGTGCGGCAAAACTCGTTGGCTTGGCGAAATAGAAGCCCATGCCTTCGTCACAGCTCACATCAATGATCAAACAGCCCGGCTTAATCACTTGGTGTTCGCTTTCGGTGACGAACATCAAAGGAGCGGCGGGATCTTGAAAAGTACCGTTGATGATGATGTCCGATTCGCTGATCAACGCCGATAACGGACGCTCGCTGCCGTCATGCAGCACCTCAATCATCCGCGGCTCACCGACGCTCCCAATGCGAATGCGCACGTAGTTGCAGTCGAGAATTTCCTCTCGCACCTCCTGACCCGGACGCTGTATGCAGATGGTGATATCACGGAATCCGTGCGCTTTCAGCGCGTAAATTGCGCCGCGACTGACGGCACCGAAACTGAAAATGACCGTTTTGCGTTGGTTACCGTAGTGACCGTCTATGCCTCTGAGCTGCAGCGCATGCAGGACCGCGCAGTAACCAGCCATCTCGTTGTTCTTGTAAAAGGTGTGGCGCCCAATTTGGCCTGCGCGGCTCCACACGAACATGTCTTCGAATGCGATTAGGGTCTGCCGACGATCGATCGCCGCCTGAGTTACGGCGCGCTGCTGTGCGCAATGCACATAGCCCCACAACACCCCGCCATCGCGCAGTTCCTGGAGGTCGGCTGGCATCGGCTTGGCAATGATCACTCGGCCCAGTTCGGCCAGCAGTTCGCGCCGTGGCGCGACACCGCCGCTGGACGCGGCGAGTTCTGCATCGTCCATGCCAAACCGAAGGCCGTAGCCAGTCTCGAAAATCAGAGAATTGCGGATCTCGGCCGACAATCGGGAAAGGTGCTCAGGGTGAATCGGCACGCGCCGCTCATCGACCTTCAGCGAGGTCCCAATGACCCCGAAGCTCTGAAAACTCATAACTCTGCCTTGTAGCTGCGAACAAGCCGGATGGCTTGATGGGACGGCACAAAGCCGCCCGGAGTGCTATCCACGTTGGGGCGCGAAACAGCGACCTTGTTTGTGACGGGATGCAACGAGCCAGTGAGGCACGCATACACGGGTCCAGAACCAGACCCACTTTCAGCGCCCGGATTCAGCGAGCAAGTTAGTTTACGCTAGGCAAGATGCACCCGCACTAACTCACTCCGCCGAGCCGACGGAGCAGACATCAAGATCCCAAGATATCGAACGGATCGATCCATGCGCGGTCATGCGCGGCTCATTCAGGTCAGCAGCGGTGGAGCCGGCGTATCGAGAGCAACAAGCCCGATGCAAGACTCCGTCTCAAGCCGAATCGAACAGCCTGACCGAAATCGACCAGTAGCGGACCGATCAGTTGATGGACACACCCCTATCCAAAATTTCGCGGCCATTGCTGCGCAAAGTCTGCCATTCACCGCGCGTGCGACAGACGGTCCGCATGTGCCTAGTGCCGGTAGTTTGCATGCGGTCGCAGACGACTACGTCGTTTGACCACTTTTCTTCCATGGTCAAGCCTTGTTTGTCCGCGCCCTTGGCCAGAACCGTTGATAGCGAATGAGCGGTGCCCCGCTCACCTGGGTAGTCGTCGGGCACTACCGATGGCTTTGCGGCCGCGGGAACATTGTTGTAAACGGGGGTTAGGGTCTGTATTACGATCCTTGACTCAGACTCTCCCTGACTACCGCTCAACGCAGGACCCTCGGCATACGCCGTGGTGGCGAGACACCAAGCGAGACACGCGGTGAAACAAACTAGCTTTTGCATTGGTGACTCCTTACGCATTCCAGATCCGCCACTTTGAAAATGCGCCCTCTATTCGAATAACGCAAGCGATTCATCCGCAAAGACCGAACCCAGAAAGACCGAACCCAGGACACACTGAATTCTTCCTCGCCAGCGCGCCGAGAAACTCGGCCAGCTGTAGATCGTCTTAATTTGCCAGACTCAAGCTGCGATACCATGGTGAACGCTTGAGGGTAGCTTGAGGTTTTGTTGAGTTATTAGGCGTAGACCTCGGTGTGAATCGATGATCACTTGCTACGATCACAATCGCTCGAATCGGATCATTGACAGGTGCCCAGCAACACTCCCTACCAGTACAAGTTTGGCGACTTCTGCGTTGACCCGCAAAGCAATCGGCTGATTGGAGCTGAGGCTGAATCGACGCTGGAACCAAAAGTGATGCGATTGCTCTGCCGTTTCTGTGAACATCCCGGGCAGACTCTGAGCAAGGACGAGTTGCTTGATGCGGTCTGGGGTAGTGCCCACTTTGACGATTCGGTAGTGGCCAGGGCGGTGTCCATCCTCAGGCGAGCGCTGGGTGATGATCGGCACGACCCAAGCTTTATCCGAACGGTGTCTCGTCAAGGTTACCAATGGCTGCCCGCTGTCAGACGGGAGGGACCATCGGTTGCCCCGGCGCCCACAGATGGAGCGGTCAACAGCGATATTCAGTCACCTCCATCCGCGGGTGTGCCCACCGATGCGGGTAGTCCACATTGGCGATTGCCGGTCTTCGCCGCTGGGCTGGTGGCCGCAGTTATTATTTTTGTTACCGCAGCGTGGTCCCTTCGCAGTCCAGCGCCGGTCCAGCCGCTTGAGGCGGGACGTCCCCAATCGATTGCTATCATGCCCTTCGACATCGCCCAGGTGCCGGAGGATGAGCGATACCTTCCCGAGAGTTTGCGCGAAGAGATCGCCATTCATCTGACGCGCCTGGCACAGCCGCGAATCTATCTGCTGCCACAAAGTGATGTGGCCCCAGGCAAAGAGTTCATTCAGGCCAGGACGATTGGGGCAGACGCGGTGCTGCTGGGAGATGTCAGCCTAGTCAACGATCAACTCAGGCTCAACCTGAGGTTACAGGATTCTCGTACTTCAGAACTGCTATGGGTCGATATGGTGCAGTCCAACGTCAGCGATCTGATGCCGATGAGAGACCGAGTGATCATCGCATTGAGGCGGCAGCTGGATATGCCAGAACCGTTTTCGTTGATGAATTCAAGCCCAACGACGTTGACCAATGCACAGACGTACCAGACCTGGTTGAAAGCCCGCTGGCTTTGGCGTCAACGCTCGTTCGCAGACTTGGCGCGTGGTCATGAACTGTTTAGCCAGGTCGTTGAACAGGCACCGGATCATGCAGATGCTCACGCTTGGTGGGCCATGAGTGAGTTGCTGCAGGTCAATTACATGTTGGAATCACCCACGGTTGGCTATCCTCGCGCAGCCCAGGCGGCCCGCCGAGCATTGTCTCGGGAGCCTGACAACGCCTACGCCCTGCTCGCCATGGCCCAGGTTCATTTGCAGCAAGACTTGCATTTGGCCGAGGCCGAGAGCATGGCGAGACGTTCAGTCAAATCGGCTGCGGGTCTGGCTGAGAATCGACAGTTTCTGGCAGAGGTACTGTCGATGCAGAACAAACATCAGGAGGCTTTGCACTGGATCGATTCGGCGCTGCAGATCGAGCCCTATTCGGCGTTACTGCAAGGCGTTCACGGCATATTGCTGACCACGGCAGGGCAGACTGAACGGGCTATAGTCGTGTTCGAAGAGCTTGAACGCTATACACCGAAATTCAACTGGCACCATCGCTACTATGGCTATGCGTTGATGCGGCAGGGTCGTGGTGCTGACGCCGCCAGAGAGATGCTGGAGGCCAGCAGCACCGCGCCGACGGGCGATGAGCGGCGACTCCTGATTCAGGCCATCGACGATTCCGACGGCCAAGCCTACTGGACCAAGCTTGCTGAGCAATTGCAGCCTGAGCCTCTGCGCAAGACTGGCCACCATTATTTCTTGCATCTGGAGACGTTGGCTGCCAGTGGCCGCCTGGACGAGGCCATGACATGGCTAGTACCAATGCTCAAGTTAAGAAGTGAGTCCTTTCTGGTCCTGAGAATCAGCCCAGCGCTGGATCCACTGCGCCAACGTGAGGACTATCGTCAGGTACTGCGATCAATGAATATACCGATTTACTCACCAGACTCATGAGCTGGCGAATAATTGGCGGAAATATGGACCACGCAGGCGGATTTGCAGCCCGACAGGCGGTTTCCCAACTCTCTGGCGGTTTGCAATCGTCGAGCATCCTCGGTGGACTAACGATCGCGTTCAGCGGCGCGCCAAGCACACCCGCTACAACGCATGGCAGAGTCCGATACCGTGTTCTTCTCGGCCGCCGGTCGCGCAAGGTCTAACACGCACAAATCGTAATCCTCAAGCAAGCCTCATCCATCCATCAAGTCTTTCGCAACAGGATGCTTAGCATGAGCCGATTGATCTGACGAATGGGAGCTGGCAAGGGTGATTGTGAAAAACGTCAACGGTGGGCGATGGCTGGTTGCGTGTTTCATGCTGATTCTGACTGGCATGTCAGCCGAGGCTGCTGTGCAAAAAATCTCCCAGCCATTGCCGCTGGCGGCGACCACAAGCGACGTTGCATACACACCCGATGGTCGCTGGATCACCTATCGCGCTGATATCGAGGTTGATGATCGGCTCGAGATGTACGTGATTGATCGAGAGAATGATTTTCTCAATCAGAAGGTCAATGTCGGGGATGCGGCCGGTGCCGTTCGTTTCAGACAGCTGTTCGACAATTTGATTCTTTACAGCGTTGGAACACAGCAGAACAATCGCCTGTTTGCCTCGACATTGCCACTGACCAGCCCCGTCGAA
>QIMA01000589.1 GCA_003233535.1 Rhodanobacteraceae bacterium | reverse complement strand
GCGCGAAAGGCGGAAAAGTCCACGGGCGCAGGGCTCTGGACAGCCTATGGCCGAGTCCGGAACACCAGCCAGCTGCGCCGTCGCCACCCTAATCCCCAACTGCGGCGTATGAAACCCCGGGCTAGGCAAAGGGGCGGGTACACTGACAACAGTGGCCGCTGGCCGAGCGCGGGAGTTGGGGAAGCGAGATGTTGTTGGCTGAATTGTTTTTGCTTAGCGCACTCGATCCGATGCACGGCAGCGTGCGTCCCAATTGCGCTGCGAGTCATCAGCCCCGCTTCATCGCAACCGCTCTGCTGATGGAACTGGCGGTGTGCCGAGAGCTCAAGCACAGTCGGGGTAAACTGCTGCTCGATCACGACCTGCCCAGCTTTCATATCTTGGTTGACCAGGCACGCGCGGCGCTGAAGCGCGCGCAGCGGGCGCTCACCCCGGCCGAAGCCATTGTGCTAACTCTGCATAACGTGCCACATCTGCGATCGACGATGCTAAACGGACTCGCCGGACGTGGCGTTTTGCATGGCGATGGTCGCCGACGCTACTGGCTGTTTGGCCCGCGGCGTTATCCGCTGCGCTCAAAACAAGCCAGCAACGAGTGCCTGCAGCTGCTCGAAAACGCCGCTAGAGGTTCCGACACAAGTCTGCGCGCAAACGCCGCGGCGATCTTAGCGATCAGCTCCGGGCTGGCAACGAACCTGCTGAAGGCTGCAGACGCCAACCTACTCCGCTTGAGGGTTAAGAGTCTGCGCAAGGCTCAGGGGCACGAGCCGGATAAGGATCATGCAGCCGATGCCGAAGCGGTCGCAGTCATGTTTGCTCTAGGTAACCAGCTGACCATCGGATAGGCGTCAACCAGTCAGCCATCAAGTAGCCGAAACGGCATGCGAACGGCTAATTTGGCCTGCTAAAACCGACTATATAGGCAGTAATAAGCAAAATTGTTGCTCGTCACCCTTGCGTTCGGCGGCCAGCATTCGCACCATCGCCGCACGCCACCGATGCGAAGGATCGCCGCACACCGATGAGTTCACGTTATAGCGCCGCCGATATTGAGGTTCTGCAGGGTCTGGAGCCGGTCAAGCGCCGACCCGGCATGTACACCGACACCGTCCGTCCTAATCATCTGGCGCAAGAGGTGATCGATAACGCCGTCGATGAGGCCCTCGGTGGCCACGCCAAGCTGATCGAGGTGTATCTGCATCCCGATGGGTCGCTCGAGGTGGTCGACGACGGTCGCGGCATGCCGGTCGACATCCATCCCGAACACGGCGTACCTGGCGTCGAGCTGATCATGTGCCGGTTACACGCTGGCGGCAAATTCTCTAACCGCAGCTACAATTTTTCCGGCGGTCTGCACGGAGTCGGCGTTTCCGTCGTCAATGCGCTGTCCACACGCGTAGACCTGAACATCAAACGCGACAGCATTGAGTATCGATTGAGTTTCGCAGATGGCGATCCAGACCAGCCGCTCACCGAGATCGGAAGCGTCGGCAAGCGCAACACCGGCACGCGCCTGCGTTTTTGGCCAGATGCTAAGTATTTCGATTCTCCCAAGTTCTCGGTGCCGCGGCTGCGCCACCTGCTCCGCGCCAAGGCCGTGCTCTGTCGGGGACTGGCGGTGGAGTTGGTTGACGTGGCCAGCGGTGAGCGTGAACGCTGGTATTACGAAGACGGGCTGGCCGACTATCTGCGCGGCATGCTGGCCGACCAGCAATACTTGCCACCGGACCTGTTCATCGGGTGCATAGAGCGCACGCACGAGGCCCTGGAGTGGGCGCTGGCGTGGCTACCGGAAGGCGAGCCAACCCAGGAAAGCTACGTCAATCTGATCCCCACCATTCAGCACGGCACCCACGCTAATGGCTTGCGCAGCGGGCTAACCGAATCGATTCGTGATTTTTGCGAGTTCCGCACTTTGCTCCCGCGCGGGGTCAAATTGGCTCCGGAAGATGTCTGGGACCGGCTTTGCTTCGTACTGTCGCTGAAGCAGCAGGACCCGCAGTTCTCCGGACAAACCAAAGAACGCTTGTCCTCCCGTTCTGCCGCCCCGTTTGTCCAGGGGATCATCCACGACGCCTTCAGCCTGTGGCTCAATCAACACGTTGAGATGGGTGAGCAGATCGCTCAACTGGCGATCTCCCGGGCGCAGACGCGACTGAAGAGCGAGCGCCAAGTGGTGCGTAAGAAGATCACCACCGGTCCCGCCCTACCCGGCAAGCTGTCCGACTGTCAGAGCCAGGATCTTTCCCGCACCGAGCTGTTCTTGGTCGAGGGCGACTCGGCCGGCGGTTCGGCTAAACAGGCCCGCGACAAAGATTTTCAGGCGATCTTGCCGCTGCGCGGCAAGATCCTGAACACCTGGGAAGTTGAATCCGGTGCGGTATTGGCGTCACAAGAGGTGCACGATCTAGCCGTGGCCATGGGCCTGGATCCGGGCAAAGAAGACATCTCCGGACTGCGCTACGGCAAGATCATCATCCTCGCCGATGCCGACTCAGATGGCCTGCACATCGCCACGCTGCTTTCAGCGCTGTTCCTGCGCCATTTCAGGGCCCTGGTGGCCTCCGGCCACGTCTATGTGGCAATGCCGCCTCTGTACCGCGTAGACGTCGGCAAGAAGGTCTTCTACTGCCTGGATGAAAGCGAGCGCAACATGATGCTGGAACGGATCGAGCGCGACAAAATGAAAGGCCAAGTGAACGTAATGCGTTTCAAAGGCTTAGGCGAAATGAACCCGTCCCAACTGCGCGAGTCCACCATCCACCCAGACACCCGCCGCTTGGTGCAGCTAACCATCGACGGCGAGGAAGGTGAGGAAGGTGCCCGCAAAATGCTCGATATGCTCTTAGCTAAGAAGCGCGCCAGCGATCGGCGCGCCTGGCTGGAGACGAAGGGGGATTTGGCGGAGGTGTGATTTTTTAGGGCTGAGGAAAAGCTGGCAGCCGCGTGATTCGCGCTTTCGCGAGAGTTCTCGTCGGAAGATAACGAAAGCGAAGCCAGCAGCGTTAGGTCGCAGCGACTGTTGGGGACCACGCTCTTGCCCTTCTCAGCCCTCAGCCCTCAGCCCTTCTTATCCATCTGCTTAATCATCGCCGACAAACCACCGGCCAAAGCGACTGCCTCAAAACCCATCTTGTTGAGGATAAATGCAGCAGCGGCGCTGCGTTCGCCGGTGTTGCAGTAGCAGACATAGCGGGTTTTCTTATCCAACTCCACCAAATGCTCGCGCAGCCGGTATAGCGGCAGGTTCAGCGCGCCCTTGATCGCCCGCTCCTCGAATTCTTCACGCATGCGCACGTCAATCACGCCAGCGCCCTTGCGCACATAGATGGATGCCTTGCCGGGGGTGATCCATTCCACCACTGGTTGCTTAAGCAACTCGCCAAAATTACTCTTCGCCAAGCGCATTAGCAGACCGTCTTTGATCATGTTGACGCTGGCGTTACGTACGCTATTGGACAACAAGGCATCTTCGCCAAAGCTGTCGCCACGGACTAGGTAGGCGACGACAGCCGGGCCGGAATCCTGCAGTTGGCTCACCGCAGCCGCACCCTCTTTGATCACGTAGTAGTAGTCGCCGTCGTCACCTTCGCGAATGATCGCTTGACCGTCGGTCACGGGGATTTCTTCGAAGCGGGTAAACAGCCGTTCCAAACTGCCGGCCGGCACCTTGCGCAACGCTTTGCTCTGCAGCAATCGAAAGGCCCAGCGGCTGGAGTCTGGATCGTTTGGATCAGATTTTAGTTGGCCAGAGCGGACCAACTGATCGAAAGTGATGACCTTCTCTAGGTAACGTCTATCGAAGCGCAACACGCTGGCTGACAAGCTGGAGATAGTGGCGGTGAATCGCCTGGGCTGCAGATCACCCACCGGGTAACGGCCCTGAATCGAATCAGCGCTGATGCTCTTGGTACGCCCGTCGCTGTAGGCGCCCTCGACTTCTCCGCTAAGCAAATAATAGGCATGCTCATCGATGTCGCCTTCGCGGAACAGCACCTCGTTGCGACCTAACTCCTCGCCCTCGCCTTCGCGCACTAAGGCATCAAGATGCTCCGGACGCATGGAGTCGAGCGGGTAGAGCGTCTTCAATCGGTCTATATCGATGCTCATTGCTACCCCTACCCCGCCGAAAGCATGGCGATCAAAAAATTCTCGCCTTGGTGTTTGATGTTGCCGTAGTACGAGCCGATTCTCTACACCACATTACTTGATCGGCAGATAGATTTCGGTTTTTAGCGCTTCGACTGCCACAACCGTGGGATCGTCGTGGTCTGCGCCACGTAGATCAGGGTCTGCGCCCCCACGCCATACTCAGGACCGGCCGTGCTGTAAGTGGCGTTGGGGTCGCGCCCGTACCAAGGCGACCAGTCGTTGAAGCGATCCATGCTCGCCAGCAGCGTGAACAGCGTGGCCTGCGGCTTGGCGATTACCACGGAGCGCTCGGCGGCCACCTCGCGCGGCAACAGGTAGGCAACGCCTACGATGATTACAGCAACAACCAGCAGCAGCAGCTGGAATAATCGAGTAATCAATTTCACCGATTTGTCCGATTTAGGGTATGTGTTGATTCTAACCCTTGGGGGTGCACTGCGACCTTGATCAGTGGGGGCGAATCCGGTCCAGATTTGCTTATTCGACCCGCTTTGCCCGTAAATAGCGAAAATAATTGCCGCGAATCGACTCCAACATTGGGGTCGAAGGCGCTGCGCTGTGTATACTCCGCGCCCTCGCGTGCTGCCGGGGAGGGGTGCGCGTTCCTTTCGTTTCACCTCGCTCGGGGGTTTTCCATGTTGGTAGAATACGGACTGTTGATCGCGCTGGGATGCGCGGTACTCGCAGTAGTTTATGGCTTGATTTCCACGCTGTGGATTCTTAAGCAGCCGGAAGGTAATGAGCGCATGGTCGCCATTGCCGGGGCTATTCAGGAAGGCGCCAAAGCCTATTTGAACCGCCAATACACCGCGATTGCTATCGTTGGTGCGGTCTTGTTCGTGATTATCGGACTGGCCTTGTCGTGGATCACGGCAATCGGCTTTCTGATCGGCGCGGTACTTTCCGGGGCCACTGGCTATATCGGAATGTTCGTCTCGGTGCGCGCTAACGTGCGCACCACCGAAGCGGCTCGTAAGGGCATTTCGGCGGCAATGAACGTCGCTTTCCGGGGCGGTGCGATCACCGGCATGCTGGTCGTCGGACTTGGCCTGATCGGCGTTGCCGGCTTCTACGGCATCCTCAAAGCGCAGGGTATGGAGATCGACGCGATCCTCAACGCGCTGATCGGCCTAGCCTTCGGCTCGTCGCTGATCTCGATCTTTGCGCGCCTGGGCGGCGGTATCTTCACCAAGGGCGCCGATGTCGGCGCTGACTTGGTCGGCAAGGTAGAAGCCGGTATCCCGGAAGATGACCCGCGCAACCCGGCCGTTATCGCCGACAACGTGGGCGACAACGTCGGTGACTGCGCCGGTATGGCAGCCGATTTGTTCGAAACCTACGCGGTAACCGTTATCGCCACCATGCTGGTCGGTTCTATTTATGCGGCCGAAGCCGGCGCCAATGCGGTGCTCTATCCGCTGGTACTGGGCGGCGCGTCGATTATCGGCTCGATCATCGGCACCTTCTTCGTCAAGATCGGCTCTAACGGCAAGATCATGCCGGCGTTGTACAAGGGCGTAGTCGTCTCTGCCGTCATCGCCGCAGCATTGTTCTACCCAATCACCACCGAACTGATGAGCGGCGGCACGATTCCCGCACTGAACATCTACGGTGCAGCGCTTATTGGCCTGGTTTTGACCGGTGTCATGGTCGTGATCACCGAGTACTACACCGGCACCGAGTACGCGCCAGTCAAGCATATCGCCGCTGCCTCGACCACCGGACACGGCACTAACATCATTGCCGGCCTGGGTATCTCGATGAAGTCCACCGCATGGCCAGTGCTGGCCGTGTGTGCCTCGATTCTTGGCGCTCATGAGCTAGCCGGGCTCTACGGTATCGCCGTCGCAGCGACAGCCATGCTCAGCATGACCGGCATGATCGTCGCGCTGGATGCCTACGGTCCGATCACCGACAACGCCGGCGGTATCGCCGAAATGGCCGAGTTGGGTGAAGATATCCGCAACATCACCGATCCCCTGGATGCGGTGGGCAACACCACCAAGGCCGTCACCAAGGGCTACGCCATCGGCTCAGCCGGTCTGGCCGCGCTGGTGCTGTTCGCTGACTACACCCACAAGCTGGAAGCCTACGGGATGGGCGTCAGCTTCGATCTGTCCGATCACGTGGTTCTGGTCGGGCTGTTGATCGGCGGCATGGTGCCCTTTTTGTTCGGCGCCATGGCGATGGATGCAGTGGGTCGCGCAGCTAGCTCAGTAGTAACTGAAGTGCGCCGGCAGTTCAAAGAGATCCCCGGCATCATGGAAGGCACCGCTAAACCGGATTATTCCCGCGCAGTCGACATGCTGACCCGCTCGGCAATCAAGGAAATGATCGTTCCTGCCTTGCTGCCGGTCCTGCTGCCGGTTGTCGTGGCCTTCGGTTTCAACTGGCTGCTCGGCCCGGGTGCCGGCGTCAAGGCCCTCGGTGGCGTGCTGATCGGCACCATTATCACCGGCATGTTCGTGGCCATCTCGATGACCACCGGCGGCGGT
>QIMA01000504.1 GCA_003233535.1 Rhodanobacteraceae bacterium | reverse complement strand
GCATTCCGCCAAGGGGCTCGAATTTGAGCGCGTATTCCTGCCCGGCTGGGAAGAAGGCCTGCCTGCCGGTCAGTCCACGCTGACGGTCACTGGCGGCGTTGCCTGCACCAAGCGCTTTCAGCTCGCGCATCAGCGTCATCGGCTCATCCACCGGTCGGTGCAGCAAATCGCGATCCATCACCGGGTTGACCAGACCTGCTTTCAGCGCCGCGTCACCGATCTGCTGGATGTGCAGGAAATCGACCAGATGCGGCCGGTGATCGGCTGCTGCCCAGGCCTGGCGCAATTCGTTCAGACTGTCCAAGCCGAAGGTGCTGAACAGCATTGTGCCGCCGGGTTTCAACACGCGGCCCCACTCGGCCAGGGTGGCGCGTAGGTCCTCGCACCACTGCACGCACAAATTCGAGAACAGCAGGTCGACGCTGGCGCTGGCCACAGGAAGCTGGGTAGCGTCGGCGGCGGTGCGCAGGAACGGTCGAAACCAGGACTGCCGCTTGCGCGCTTGGTGCAGCATAGGCAGGGCTAGGTCGAGCGCCAACACGTCCGCCTTGGGGTACAGCTTACGCAGCGCCCGCGCGGCGTGGCCGGTGCCGCAGCCTACATCGAGTACGCATTGTGGTTGCAGATCGAGCGGCTGCAAGCGCTCTAACAGTTCGGCGCGGGTTTCGCTCTGTAGGGCCGCTACGCGATCGTAGTCGGCGGCCGCGCGGCCAAAGTTTAGCGCTACGCGCCGGCGATCAATTGGACTCATCCTGGTGCCTGCTCTAGGAATGGCTCCAACGCCTGAACGAAGGCCTCAGGTTGACCGATAAACGGCGCATGCGCGGCCTGTCCCAGCACCTCCGAGCGCCCGTTCGGGGTCATCGCAGCAGCCCGCTCTAAGGCGGCAGGCGGTACCAGTCGGTCGCGTTTTCCGCCGATCCATAGGCTCGGACAGCTGAGCTCGGCTAGGTCGTCGCGCAGATCGCAATCGTGGAGGATGCCCAGACCCTGCGTTAGCAGGGTGGCGCTGGGCCGCGGCACGGCCTGAATCAGACTGCGCAGCCAGTGCCGCTCCTGTTGCGCGTGTTCGGTGCCGAGGGTTCCCAGTGCCAAAAAACGCTCCAGTGTGCGCGGCAAATCAGTCGCTAGGGCGCTGGCGAACTGTTCAAACACTTCCGGTGCGACCGCGCAGGGCCAGTCCTCGGCCAGCGTGAAGCGCGGCGAGGCGGCGACTAAAACCAGCGCGCGAGCGGCTAGCGGATGGCGCAGCGCTAGGCGCAGCGCGACCAGACCGCCTAGCGACCAGCCTAGCCAGATCGCACGCGGCCAGCGGGCCGCGAGCTCGTCGGCGATCGGATCCAGAGCAAACTGCTGCGCCGCCACGGAGCGGCCGTGGCCCGGCAGATCGATGCAGTGCAATCGATAGCGCTGCTGTAGTCGCGCCACCAGCGGCTCAAACACGCCACCGTGCATCGCCCAGCCGTGCAGTAAGACCAGGTCGGGCCCTTGGCCAAACGACTCAAGATGCATTTTGGCGCTCCGCCATAGCGTCGGGATCGTCATCCAGCAGCCGCGCCAATGTTTCCAGCAGTCTTTGGATAGCGCTCATCGGCTGCCGCACGTTGAGCGTGATGCGCAGGCGCGAGCTGCCTTCAGGCACGGTCGGTGGGCGGATCGCTTTAACCGCAAATCCGTCCTCCAGCAGCGCCTTTTCCCAGCGCAGTGCGCGCGTCTGCGCGCCGAGGATCAGCGGTTGGATCGCGCTTGCCGAGTCCATCAGCGGCAGACCTAAGCCGGCGCTGCGCGATCTGAAGCGTTCGATTCGATGGGTCAAGGCGTCGCGCAGGGCTTCGCTGAAACGCACGCGTTCCACTGCCGCGCGCATGCAGCTAGCCCAAGCCGGCGGCAACGCCGTAGTGAATAGATGTGGGCGCGCCTGATTGATCAATGTGTCGATGAGCAACTCGCTGCCGGCCACGAATGCCCCGAATCCACCCAAAGCCTTGCCGAACGTGCCCATTAACACGGGTACTAGCTCGGCGCGCAGACCGGCCGCGTTGGCGCTGCCTGCTCCCTGCTCGCCGATCACCCCAAGCGCGTGTGCTTCATCGACCATTAGCCAGGCCTGTTCATCTGCACTGACGGCGGCCAGTTCGGCCAGCGGGGCGCTGTCGCCATCCATGCTGAATACGCCGTCGCTGACCAGCATGGCTCGACGGCCGCGGTGCTCTTGCAAGATCGCCCGTGCCGCTGCGGCATCGGCATGCGGATAACGTTTCAGCGTGCTGCCAGCAAGCTTGGCTCCGTCTAGCAAACAGGCGTGATTGAGCCGGTCCTGCGCGCACAGATCGTGGCGTCCGAGCAGTGCGTCCAGCGTGCCCAGTGCAGCGGACCAGCCGCTGGAAAAGAGCACGGCTCTAGGCCGACCCAGCCAATCGGCCAAATCCGCTTCCAGGCGCTGATGCTGCAAATGGTGCCCGCACACCGCGTGCGCTGATCCGGCTCCGCTGCCGTATTGCTGAGCCGCCGACGCCAGCGCCTGGGCCTGCTGCGGATCCCGTGCCAGACCCAAGTAGTCGTTGCTGCAGAAGTCGTAAACCGGGCCGGCTTCGCTTTCGATACGGCCATCGTCCAGCCAACGCTGCGCCAGTGGCTGGCGCTGTTGATGCGTGGCTAGGCGGCGCTCGATCTGTGACTGTAGCGCTAGCGCAAACGGCGGTCGGCGCGCTGCGCCAGCGCTCATCGGGTGGCGGCATCCAGCGGCATTTGCTCCAGCCCCAAGCGTGCAAACAAAGCGCGGTCGCGCTCGGCTTCGGGGTTCGCCGTGGTCAGCAGCTTCTCGCCGTAGAAGATCGAGTTTGCGCCGGCCATAAAACACAGCGCCTGCAGCTCATCGCTCATTTCTTCGCGCCCGGCCGAGAGCCGGACCATGGCTTTAGGCATCAGCATTCGCGCCACCGCGACGGTGCGCACGAACTCCAGCGGATCCAGCGCTTCGGCATCGCCTAACGGCGTTCCAGGTACGCGCACCAGCTGATTGATTGGCACGCTTTGCGGCGGCTCAGGCAGATTAGCCAGTGCTACCAGCAAACCGGCGCGATCACGGCGCTGCTCGTTCATGCCGACGATCCCGCCGCAGCACACTTTCATGCCTGCATCACGCACGGCACTGAGCGTGTCTAAACGATCTTGATAGACGCGCGTGCCGATGATTTCGCCGTAGTACTCGGGGCTGGTGTCCAAATTGTGGTTGTAATAGTCCAAGCCAGCCGCTTTCAGACGCTCGGCCTGGGCCGGCTCGAGCATGCCCAGCGTGCAGCAGGTTTCCAGACCCATGGCCTTGACCCCACGGACCATGGCCTCGACCTGTGCTAGGTCTTTCTCCTTCGGACTGCGCCAGGCTGCGCCCATGCAAAAGCGCGTTGCGCCCTGCTCTTTGGCTCCGGCCGCACGTTCCAGTACGACGTCCAAGGGCATCAGCTTCTCGGCCTTGAGCCCAGTTTTGTAGCGCGCACTTTGCGGGCAATAGGCGCAGTCTTCGGGACAGGCGCCTGTCTTAATCGAGCACAGGGTGCTGATTTGGACCTGATTAGGATTGAAGTTCTGGCGATGCACGCCGGCGGCGCGATACAGCAAATCCATCAGCGGCAGCTGATACAACTCTAAAGCTAGCTCTACCGTCCAGACGGCGCTAGCGTGGCCATCGGCCATGGGTGAGACTCCACAGAACATTACGAGGGCGGCGATTGTAAACCGGGATGGATGATCTGACCGAGAAAACGCGAAACTCAGGCAAAACGGCGCGCATCGCAGATTGGCTGCAAGGGCTGTGGCCAGGGCGCTGTGTGGCTTGCGCTGCAGCCGCTGGCAGCGATGATCTTTGTGCCGGTTGCCGTGCGAATTTGCTGCCCAATCGCATCCGCTGCCTGCGCTGCGCGTTGCCGTTGGCTGAGCCTGCGGTTGCCTGTGGACGCTGCCTACGCCACGCGCCCAGCTTCGATCGCGCTTGGTCGCCTTGGTGCTATGCGTCGCCGCTGGATCTAGTCGTGCTCAAGCTTAAGTTCGGTGCGGATCTGGCAGCGGCGCGGGTCCTGGGCGAACTGTGGCGCGAGCAATTGCCACTGCGGCCGCAGTTTGAACTGGATGCACTGATACCGGTGCCGCTAGCTCGCGATCGGTTGATCGAGCGTGGCTACAATCAGGCCCTGGAACTGGCTCGACCGCTAGCGAAGTCGCTCGCTAAGCCCATGCATGTCGGCTGGCTGCAGCGGACACGGGCCACCGACCCGCAAAGCGGCCTGAGCGCTAAGGCCCGCAAGCGCAACTTGGCCGGAGCCTTTGTCGCCGACTCAGCCGTTCGCGGCAAGCGCGTCGCCGTCATCGACGACGTCATGACCACCGGCGCGACCATGCAGGCCTGCGCCAAGGCGCTGAAGCGGGCGGGCGCTGTGGAGGTTCAGGCGTGGTCGCTGGCAAGGGTTTGAGCTCTTTAGCCCTGGCTTTTCTTAGGCCTGAGAGCTGAGGAAAAGCCTCGCCAAGCGACCTATGGCGGCAGCGAAAGGGCGCCCCGCACGTCGCGACTTCCTCAAAACTGCCCGTCTCGCCCAGCTTTGGCTTTTGCCTTGCTCTTCCTCAGCCCTCAGCCCTAAATCAATCCCCAAACAGCGAACTACCGGCAATCCCCGCGAACAATACAAAACCGACCCAGTTATTGTTGAGAAAGGCTTCGAAACAGGGTTCGCGCTCTTGTTTTCTAGCCAGCCACAGCTGATAGGCGATCAGAGCCAGTGCGAGCATTAACGCCGCGTTGTAGATAGTGCTCAATTCGGCGCGTTGGCCGACCAAGAGCATTGCCAGCAGGAAGGTGCCCTGCAGGATGCCGATGGCGATACGGTCCAAGTCGCCGAATAAAATCGCGGTTGAGCGCGCCCCTGCCTTGATGTCGTCGTCGCGATCAACCATGGCGTAGAGCGTGTCATAGGCCGTGGTCCATAAGATGTTGGCGCTAAACAGCAGCCAGGCCAACTGCGGGACCTCGCCTTGAACCGCGGCAAAGGCCATCGGGATGGCCATCGAGAAGGCCGCGCCCAAAACTACCTGGGGGAACCACAAGATCCGCTTGCTGTAGGGGTAGAAGATGGCCAGAGCCAGCGCGCCCAGGCTGAGATACATGGTCAGCTTGTTGGTTAACATCACGAGGCCAAAGGCGATCAACATCATCAGCGCAAAGCCGAGCAGGGCTTGCGTGCCGGAAAGCTCGCCGGTGGCCAGCGGACGCTTGCTGGTGCGGGCGACCTTGTGATCGAGCCACCGGTCGGCGTAGTCGTTGATCACGCAGCCTGCCGATCGAGTAAGCACGACCCCGGCGACGAAGATCGCCAGCGTGCCCCAGGGTGGCAAGCCGTCGGCGGCTAACCACAATGCCCACAGCGTAGGCCACAGCAGCAGCAGGATGCCAATCGGCTTGTCGGCTCGCACTAGGCGCCACCAAGCGTTGAACTTCGAGGGCTTGAACGCAGGCTGCTGTCCGCTCACTACACGAGCGCCCTGGGCGGTGAATTCGACGCGATGCGGGGGGCGTGGAGCGTTGGACACGTAGACGCAAACCGGTAAGGGACGGCATAGTTTGGACCTACGGCGGCTCTTGCGCCAAGTCAGAAGTGAAACAAAAGGACCGTGATTATTCAAAGCAGGGCTATCTCGACCGTTGTGCGCCGTTGCCTGGGCGGCTGCGCACTCATCTTCGTAAGTTCCGGTGCCAGCGCGGAAGTGGTCGCAGACTGGCTGGGCGCAGACCAGTTTGAGTATCCGCCGCCAACCGCCTATCGCATTGAGAGCCTCGCGCTGCGCGATCCCCACGTGTTTCTTCCGGCGGCGCCTTTCGGTTGTCTGGATTTCACCGACAATCCGCTGCCTATAGTCGGTGTTTCCTTCAACGGGCAACTGGCTGACGCGCTCAACGGCGATGAGAATCCGGCCGATGGTTTGCTGGATGCGAGCAGTTTGTTGCTCTTTCATCCGGCCAGCAGCACCGACGGCAGCCTGCAGCGGCTCGATCAGGTAGCCGGTGCCTGCACCGCGCCGGCAGCCGGTACTAGCTGCACCGATGCGATCGGTGTAGTCCCTACTATCGGCACCTATCTGAGCAGCGCTGCAGGCGCGTGTTTGGAAGCGATAGCCGGCACCACCAGCGGCTATACGCCGGGGCTGCCGAGCATGGCCAGTCCTTGCTGGCTAACCCGTGCCAGCGATCTAGATCTGGATGCCCAGGGCGTCACGGTGCCGCTGAGCGATGCCCAGCAGGGCGGTCACTGGGCGTCGCCGAGCATTGATCAAGGTCTGCTCCGGGGTTTCATCTCCGAAACCGCCGCCGAGCAGATCATGATTCCCAATCCGCTGGCGGGACAGCCGCCGATCATTTTGGCCTCGCTCCTGCCTGGCGGCAGCGGCAGTTGTGCTTCCGGTGACGATCGCGACATGAACGGTGGTGTGTCCGGCTGGTGGTTTTACTTAGAATTCGACGCCGTCGTGGTTAGCTATGTGCAACCCTAAGCGGCTGCTCGCATTGTCGGCGGCCGGGCCGGCCCATGCCGCTGAATACGCGGATTGGGGGGGCCAACATGGCCGTCGTTGCGGTTACCACGGCCCTCGCCCTCGCTAGGCCCTTGATCGCCCA
>QIMA01000096.1 GCA_003233535.1 Rhodanobacteraceae bacterium | reverse complement strand
GGACTTAGGGCGTTCGCCTACGGGTCCGGTCCGCCTGCTCTTGGAAGGTTGGATCTTTCCGGCGGATGCAAGCCTGAATCTGGCCGTGGCCCAGCGCGCGGATTTGCCCTATTTGCCGCCCAGTATCGAAGTAGAGACGGCGCGGGGTTGGCAACTGCTGGCAGCCAATGTTGGCTTTCCGGCGGGCAAGACCAAGGCCATGGTGATTGATTTGCCGGCGCTGCCCAGCGGCAGTCAGCGAATTCGCATGGTCAGCAATTTGTGGCTGCACTGGGACAGAATTCGCTGGACTGAGCAGGCTGATGATACGGGTCATACGGTCGTGGCTAAGCTGGATCCAGAGCGGGCCACACTGCGTGAACGCGGCTATTCGCAGCTGCTGCGCAAGGCGCCGAACGCGCCGCACAGCTATGACTACGACTCGGTGAGTTTGCAATCGCCCTGGCAGACCTTTGCCGGTCGCTACACGCGTTTGGGTGAGGTCACACCGCTGCTGCTAGCGGTCGATGACTTTAGCGTCATCTTAGCCGCAGGCGACGAGCTCAGCTTAAGCTTTGCTGCGGAAAGTCTCCCGCCGCCAGGGCCAGGCATGCGGCGCACGCTGTTTTTAGAGAGCTACGGTTGGGACAAAGACGCCGACCTCAATACCTTCCAAGCGCAACAGCTGGAGCCGCTGCCGTTCACCGGCATGAGCGGTTATCCCGGAGAGCCGGGTGAGCAGTTTCCCGACACACCCGAGCACCGCGCATACCAAGCGCAATGGTTAACTCGAGAGTTGCGATGAAAGGCGCCCAATCATGGTTGATCCTCTTGCTAATCGGCGGACTGCTAGGCTGCGAGCAGCGCAGCAGTGACGCGCAGCTAGTGCTAGATGAGACCGCTTCCGCAGAAGTGTCGCGGATTCGCAAAGTGCTTGCCTCAAACGAGCCTTTTACGCCTGCAGATTTCGTCGTGCTGCAGGATCTGCGCTCGCGATTTGCTGATGCCGAGTTGCTCGACGATACCTACGTCAAAGCGCTGTACAAGCGGTCGGACTGGCAATCGCTAGAAGAACATCTGCGCGCCGTCGCGCCTGCGCAGCTTACTTTGGAGGACGCCACGCAACTCGCTCTGGCGTACTTTCGCCAGGGCAAGTACGCCGAATTGGTTGAGCATGCGCGTTCGCTGCGCACGATCTATCCGCAAGACTTCAGTCTGCTCAAGCTGCAGGCCGCCGCTCATCTGAATCTGGGCCAAGGGGCCGACGCCGCAGCCTTGTTAGATGGTCGTTGGGACGAGGTGCTGGCGAAGCGTGATTTTGATGCCATCACGCTTCGCGGTCGTGTCCATCAGCAGCTCGGCGAGAGTACCCAGGCAATTGAGAAGCTGCATTTGGCGCTGACCCTGTCGCCGCAAAACAAGACCGCGTTGAATGCGCTTGCACGCTTGTACTTCGCGCGTGGGGAGCGGGAGCGAGCGGCGCAGTTCAGCACTCGCGCCGAGGACGTACAGCGGCGCGCAACGCAGCAATCAATGCAGCGTCTGCACCTTGTCGACGTACTTAGCACCATGCAGCAGCGTTGGGAGGAGCAAAAGTATCGCGAGGTGCTCGAGTTGGCCACGCGCGCGGTAGATCAGGTCGACGAGAAGACGCGGGCTGTCGTGTACGAGTACATCATTGGCTCGCACCAACGGTTGGGCGAAATGGAAAAGGCACAACAGGCTAGAGCGCAGTTGGAGTTGTTGAGAAAATGATCAGATCTATGCTGTTTGCTGCTCTAGGCAGCGTCGCGCTCGTTGGCTGTGGAACGGAGTCTAGCGCCCCTATCCAGAGCGAGCCAGCGGCACTAAGCGTCTTTGAGTTCGTCGACGCCACTGAGCGCAGCGGTGTGAGCTTTGTGCACGTTGCCGGGCGCAGCGATGAGAAGTGGATGCCCGAGGTGATGGGCAGCGGCGTCGCAGTCGCTGATTTCAATCGCGACGGTGCGCCGGACATATTGTTCGTCAACTCCGGCGACATCCGTTCGGCTCAGCGCCCCAGCGGCGCGGCGAACGCCTTGTATCTCAATAACGGCAAAGGCCAGTTCACCGATGTCAGCGGGGCTTGGGATTTACCGAGCGAAGGTTACGGCATGGGCGTTGCGTTGGGCGATTACGACAACGACGGTTACGTAGACGTGTTCCTCACTCATCTCAGTGGCGAAGATCTGTTGCTGCGCAACACCGGGAAGCGCTTTGTCAACACGACCGCCTCTGCGGCGCTGCAGCCTGACGGACACTGGTCGATGAGCGCTGGTTTTTTCGACTATGACGCCGATGGTTTTTTGGATCTGTACCTGACGCGCTATCTGGATTTTTCCATCCTCGATGCGCCAAAGTCTTATCACAATACGGTCTTAATCTATCCAACACCGCTGTTGTTCAGCGCCGTTTCGGATCGGTTTTGGCGCAACACCGGTGACGGCAGCTTCGCTGATATGAGTTCAGCAGTTGGGCTCGATAAAGCGCCGAGGAAGGGCTTGGCGCTGGCAATTGGGGACGTCGACGATAACGGCACCGCGGATGTTTATGTCGCTAACGACACGTCGGCCAATCAGCTTTGGCTCACCAGCGCCGATGGTGAGTGGGAGGAAACTGCGCAGCTGTCCGGAACCGCGTACAACGACGAGGGCAGGGAAGAGGGCAGCATGGGCGCAGATTTCTCCGATATAGACGGCAACGGGCTCGCCGATATTGCGGTCACTAACTTTCAGCTGGAAGTCACCAATATTTATCGGCAAGAGCAATCATTGCTGTTCAACGAGGTCTCGGACTTGGTCGGCGTTGGTCGCAGCTCGCGTGCCCGGTTGAGCTTTGGTATCGATTTCTTTGACGCCAACAACAATGGTTGGGAAGACTTGCTGGTAGCCAACGGCCATATTGAGGACAACATTCATCTGAACTCCGATAGCGTCACCTTCGCTCAGGCTAACTCGCTGTATCTAAACCAGGGGGACGGAAGCTTTGCCGACGTCTCGGCAAGCTCGGGCGACGCGCTAGACGTCATTGCGGTCAGCCGCGGTTTGGCTACTGCGGATTTCAATGGCGACGGTGCGCTGGATTTTGTGGTCACTAACAACGATGCAGCGGCTCAAGTGGGTTTCAACCAGAGCCAAACTGGCAACTTTGTCGTGCTTTGGCTGGAGGGCACCCAGTCCAATCGCAGCGCGATCGGCGCGCGAGCGGTAGCAACCGTCGGTGACCGCGTGCTTCGACGTGAAGTGATGGGCGCGCAGAGCTACTTGTCTGTGAGCGACTTCCGGCTGCACTTTGGCTTAGCAGCGGCTGAGCAGATCGATGAGTTGACCATTCACTGGCCGAGTGGGACGGTGCAAAAACTGTCGGCCATCGAGCACGGTCAGTTTTATCACCTGATTGAGGGTGAGACACCGGTGGCGTTCGTGCCGGGGCAGGCTGCTATCGCGCCGCGCTGAGTTGGGCCAATGCCTTAGTCAGTGGCTGTCGAGCGTGCATGGGTCGCGGGCGATAAAGGTCGTCAAGGTTTTCCAGTTCAAGCTAAGGCACAACAGCGGCTGGGTCCAAGGTGGCAACGCACGTGCGACTGGCACGCCAGTCCTGCACGATTGATTGCCGAACAAAGATTCGCTTGCTCAGATTACGCTTTCTGAACCTAATTGCTCTACTCACGCCCTACACTTGCTACCTGCAGAGCACTAGAGAGCATTGAAGGTGATTGCGTTGCGCAAATTGATTCGCCCAGCGGTTGTCTTCGTGTCGGCCACGTTGGTCACAGCTGTGCTTGGGTCGCTGGCGCAAACTCAACTCAATCTGCAGGCCCTGATAGATATGGGGATGACCATAGAGCTGCCGCTGCGCATGCGCAGCAGCCTGTCTGACTTGCTTAACTTCGCGCCAGTGTGGGCGCTGGTCGTCGGTATCGGCTTTGCGCTGGCTTTTTCGGTGGCTTGGATGCTACACCGCTGGGTATGGGCATCTAGAACGCTGTGGTACACGCTGGCAGGTGCCACAGCCATTGCAGCTATCTTGATGCTGATGGATAGCGTGCTGGGAATCACCGTTATCGCGGCCGCACGCAGCGCGACCGGCATCGCCCTGTTGTGCTTGAGTGGTGCGCTGGGCGGTTGGGTGCAGGCCCGCTACGGCCGAGCGCGCAACGTTGCGCCCTGAGCACGCTAGCGTTTGACGAATCGAAAGTGCGCCACGCCCCATTCGATCAGATCCATCTTTGATCAGCTCCGTGGTTGATCGATGCTGAACCGTTGCGGATGTAAGTTCGCCTAACTGTGGCAACCTGTAGGAACTAGTCCTTGGTCCCTCTTTCTCCACTGGGAAACCAGGGGAAGAAACGAGAAACCTCACGCTGATAGCGCCGATATCCATCGCCGCGTGAGCGCAGGGCCTGGGCCTCGACATAAGGTATGCCGGTGATCCAGTTCAGACTCGCGCCCATTAATAACGGGCCCAGCCAGGCTAGCCAACTGTAAGGTGCGCTGGCCGCTAAGAGGACATAAGTAAACCAGTGCAGCCATTCGAAAAAGTAGTTCGGATGCCGGCTGTAAGCCCATAGGCCAGTTCTACAAGTTTTGCCCTTGTTGCGCCGATCCGCGCGAAAACGGGAAAGCTGCCAATCTGCGAGCGTCTCGCCCGACATTGCCAGCACCCAAACGGCTATTCCTGCAGTCATCCACGGACCGATGTCGTCGTGTGGATTGTTTGCGGCGACTAAGAAGGGCACGGAAAACAACGCGACCAAGCCGGCTTGAGCGACAAAGAACCCAAAGATCTTGCGCTGATCACCCTTCCAGTGTAGCCGCAGATGCGCGTAGCGACCGTCTTCTTCTTCGTGCAGGACCCGCGAGAGCAGGTGGATGGCTAACCGGAAGCCCCAGATCCCACCGAGTACGGCGACCAACAGCCGGCCAGCAAGCCCACCCATCGCCGTATAGCTGTAGTAGATCGCTGCCACAGCCAAACAAGCCGACCAAGTGACGTCGACAAAACCGATATTGCGCGTCCGCAACTGCAGCAACCACGTTGCCAGCATCGCAGCAAGCGCGAACAGCCCAACCAGCAGCAGTGCGTCCCAATCGATCATCCGTGGTTCGCCGGAACCGGCTCGGGTGTGCGCAGGCGAGCGGCAAGGGCCATTGCCGCCGGGGTTAGAATCGCCCAGACCACGGCTAATGCAAGCAACGAGTACAGCGGACTATCACCGAAAGAGGCGGCGTCCACGGCGGCAATCCAGGTCATTTGAAACAAAACCAAATTGGCTAAGGTTTTCATATGCTCGGGTTTAGATCAGGCAGATATTGACTGCGGCGGTTTCGCGGGCGCGCGAGTTCATGAAATATCCGGGCTAGCATCGATTGCAGTCTACGCTTGTAGAAACCGATCGGAGCGCTTGAGGCTTCTTGCGAAATCGCCCCTACGGTGGCGTCGATAGAATCGCTCATAGATTTTTCTTTCTGAGAGGACGGCTGCCGGACCTGATAAGAACCATTAGCGCTTATGAGGGGTGAGCATAGAACGGATTGCGTTTGCAGCGGATCAACAGCGCCTGCCAATAAATTCGCGCCATCACGACGCTGGTCATGGCAGGGAAAGCAATGAGTTGGGTGGCCAGTAAAGCGTGGGCACCACGCGTGCCCAATCGGTCCTTTCCGCATCAGGTCCTAGTTCGGTAGCGCCGGCGCTGGTATCGAACCAGCGTAGCAACGCAGTAAAAGCGCCTGTGCGTGCTGCAGCCTGCGGCTTGCCGTTATTTGTCTCTGAATTCATTCATGAACCTCTAAACGTCAACAGAAACAGCACGCTCTACTGCGCAACCTCAATCTTCGTGGTCACCGAATTGGCGATGAAGCAAGCCCGATGGGCGCGCTCGTGCAGAGTCGTCAAGATGCCCTCATCGGGAGCGTTGCCACTGAACGCTATACGTGGGGAGAGCAGCACGTGGGTCATTGCCAAACGTCCCTGCTCATTTTTCCCCAACGTGCCGACGGCATCGTCTTCGTAGCGCTCTACAACGAATCCCTTGACCGCAGCCAGAGCTAGGAAGGTCAGCATATGGCAACTCGATAACGATGCCGTGAAGGCCGCTTCGGGATCGACGCATTGCGCGTCGCCGCCATACTCCACCGCGGCCGATGCTGCATAGGCTTGGCCATTGGCAAACTCGATGCGGTGGTTGCGGGTGTACTGCTTGGCTAAGAAGTCGCTGCCGTCGTTATCCCAAATCAGTTTTGCGCGATGCTCAGACATAGATTCCTCGTCGACTAGTGAGCGGCGCCGAAGGGCGGGCTCGGAGTTGATTACACGGCAGCGATGCCCGGTACTTTGAGCTTGCGGCCAACCTTGATAAAAGCGTCCACAGCGCGATCAACGTGATCGGGCTCATGCGCCGCAGAGAGCTGCACGCGAATGCGCGCTTCGTCCTTGGGTACCACCGGAAAGAAAAACCCGATTGCGTAGACGCCTTCGTCTAATAGCTTGGAGGCGAACTCCTGGGCGAGCGGCGCATCATAAAGCATCACCGGCGCAATCGGATGGCCGCCGCCGCGTAAGTCGAAGCCGGCATCGGTCATACGAGTGCGGAAGTGCTCGGTATTGCGGCGCAGCTTCGCACGCAGCTCATCGGCATCGGTGAGCAGTTCCAGCACCTTCAGACTGGCACCAACGACTGCGGGC
>QIMA01000090.1 GCA_003233535.1 Rhodanobacteraceae bacterium | reverse complement strand
CTGTACTGGTGGATTTCGGCATCGCTAAAGAAGCCGATACCATGTCCTCATTCACCCAGGTCGGCGCAGTGGTGGGAACGCCTCACTACATGAGCCCAGAGCGCTGCCTCGGCAAAACTATCGACAACCGCTCCGATCTGTACGCGATGGGCGTGATGTTTTTCGAGATGCTCACCAGACACAAGGTGTTCGAAGGCCGCGACACCTTTGCCGTGAGCTATGCCCACGTTTACGAGCCGGTGCCGCCGTTGCCGATTGAGCACGCGCGTTTTCAGCCGCTAATTAACAAACTGCTGGCCAAAGATCCGAACGATCGCTACACCACCGCTGAGGATCTGATCGAGGCGCTGAAGAAGTTCCGCGCTGGTGCCGCCTCGTCAGCCGAACCGGCCACGCGTCGGGTGGGCACGATGGGTGGAGCCTCACCGACTGGAGCCCAGAAGGCCCCACCGGTGCAGCGCAAGCCCAGTGATACCAGCGCAGCGACGATGGTCGCGGGGCCGGTTACTGCGGGTCCGCCAGAGCCGGTGAGCGCAGACGACGCTACGGTTGTGGTCACCCAGCCGCAGGTGATGGGACAGGTTCCAACAGCCAGACCCGCACCCGCCGCAGCCAACTCGGGCATCGGCAAGAAGGCACCGCTGCGCTGGGCGATGGTGGCAGCAGCGGTAATCGCTGTCGGTGGCGTCACCTGGGTCATTCTCGCGCCCAGCAACGACAACACCCAAGTCATTCCGTCCACCCAGGCGACTGTGGACGTGCAGCGCAAGATCAAGATGGAAGACAAGCTAGCCGCAGCCGGATCTATGACCCGTATCAATAACTTCGATGGGGCTGAAGATCTTTACATCACGGTGCTAGAGCAATTCGATTGCGGCAACGAAGAGGCCCGTCGGGGCCTGCGCGCAATCAACGAGGATAAACTCAACTCGATTGTCGCGAGCTGCCAGTAGAACAGACGAAGCGGGTCGTCGACAGTGGCCAGCGACCTTAGCAGTTGCCAGCGATAGCGGATTTGCTAAGTCAACCTCAGTCCTCACCGGCAGCCAACTGGCACCGCGCTCAATCCGCGTTCAACCCACCTAGCCCGGATATTTCATGAACTCGCGCGATGATCGCGCAAGACATTGATTGCCCAGTTGTTTTTCTAAAGAAGCGGTGTAGTGGTTCATACACCCGACTGAGACACACCCGACTGAGAAAAAATCTCTGGGCGATCAGGGCCTAGCGAGGGCGCGTGAAGTTTATGAAATATCCGGGCTAGTGACAACGCGGCACTCAATGCCCCATCCACACAGCAAACATGTATCTTTCTGCACATAAGAGGCACGCTGACATATTTCCGTAACAAAACTTACCCATGCTTCGCGGCTTAGAGGTCGCGGGCGGAGAGCACAAATGAGAAACATGTTCGCCAAAGTCTTGGGTCGCTCGCCGGTCGGGCCGATCAAAAAGCACATCGACGAGGTCAACAAGGCCGCCGTAGCGCTGGAAGCGATGAGTACCGCTGCCCAACGGGCAAGCTGGGAAGACGCGCTGGCCAAACGCGCAGAGATTGAGAGCATCAATCGGGTCGCCAACGAGATTCGGCGCGAGTTACGACTCGGCCTCCCGAGCACTTTCTTGATGCCCGTAGCGCGTGAGGATCTGCTGGAATTACTCGACGGTCAGGACAAGATCCTGCGCAGAATCAACGACGTCGCAGGCTTGATCGTGGGCCGCCGCATCCAACTACCCGAGGGTCTGGCCAAGGCCTTTCAAGACTTGATCGAGTGTACGGTCGCAGCCGTTCAGCAAACTCACCAGAGCGTGCAAGAACTGGACGAGTTGTTTGAAGCAGGTTTTCGCGGCCGCGAAGTCGAGATTGTGGAAAAAATGCTCAGCACTTTGATGGATATCGAACGCGAACACGACCGCCTGCAAGGCACCATGCGCGAGCAGCTGTTCGCCATGGAAAAGGAACTGCATCCGGTGGATGCGGTGTTTTTGTACCGCTTAATCGATTGGGTGGGAGCGATTGCCGAGCGCTGCGCGCGCGCTGGCGACCTGCTTGAACGCTTACTCGCCCGCTAATAAAAGAAGGACCTTAGTACATGGAAGGCGGTACGATTTATCTGATTCTAGCCGGTGTCTTTGGCCTCTATATGGCCTGGGGTATCGGTGCAAATGACGTCGCCAATGCAATGGCGACTTCGGTGGGATCAAAGGTATTAACGCTGCGCAGTGCGCTTATCGTCGCCGCCATATTTGAGTTCCTCGGCGCGGTCCTGGCCGGCGGCGGCGTCACCAGCACGATCCGCAAAGGCATCATCGACGTTTCGTCGATTAGCGGAGACCCGGAAATTCTGATTTTCGGCATGCTCGGGTCGCTGCTGGCTGCGGCAACGTGGCTCAACTTGGCTTCCAAACTGGGCTGGCCGGTATCGACCACCCATTCCATTGTCGGCGCCATCGTCGGCTTCGGTGCCATTGGCATCGGCACCGGCGCAGTCAAATGGGGGGGCGTGGCGACCATCGCTTCCAGCTGGGTCATCTCCCCTATCGTCGCCGGCGCACTCGCTTTCATGCTCTTCAAGAGCGTCCAGTACCTTGTGCTCGACCGGCCCGACCCGCTGGCTCAGGCGCGGCGCTGGGTGCCGATCTATATGTTCCTTGCTGGCTTCATGATCGCCGCCGTAACGCTGACTAAGGGGATCAAGAATCTCGGCTACGACCTCAGCCTGACCGAGGACGCTATCTATTCGACGATTGTTGGCATCGTCATTGCGGCGGTTGGCACCTACTTCATTGCCAAGATCAAAGTTGATCCATCCGCCGATCGCGATTTCCGCTTTCATACTGTCGAAAGAGTCTTCGGCGTACTGATGGTGCTTACCGCCTGCACCATGGCCTTCGCCCACGGTTCCAATGACGTTGCCAACGCGATCGGTCCGGTCGCGGCCGTGGTGAGCACTGTGCAAACCGGTATGGTCGAGCAAAACTCTGGCCTATCGATCTGGATGCTGCTGCTCGGCGGTGGCGGTATATTGATTGGCTTGGCCACGTTCGGCCGCCACGTGATGGCCACCGTCGGTGAGGGCATCACCCACCTGACGCCTTCACGCGGTTTTGCCGCTGAGCTAGCCGCCGCGTCCACGGTGGTCGTGGCTTCGGCTACCGGCATGCCGATCTCGACCACGCACACGCTGGTCGGCGCTGTCCTCGGAGTCGGCATTGCCCGCGGCATCGCAGCCATCAATCTCGGCGTCGTGCGCAATATCTTCCTGTCCTGGATCATCACCGTGCCGGCCGGCGCGGCGCTGTCAATCATCTTCTTCTTCATTCTGAAGACGATTTTTGGGTAGGGACTGCAGAGCAGGAGCCTATTTTAGGTGTTAGGTTTAAAGTGTTACGTCAAAAGCTAAAGGGCCTCTCCAGTGCTGCGCTCTTTGCACCTAGGCTCTTAACCTAAAACCTAAAACCTAAAACCTAAAACCTAAAACGTAACACCTAAAACAGCCTTTGCCCCGCTATTTTCCGGCGTTCTACAACCGCTCGAACACCACCGCAATACCCTGTCCGCCGCCGACGCACATAGTGACCAGCGCGTAGCGGCCGCTGCTGCGACGCAACTCGTGGATCGCTTTGGTTGCAAGGAATGCACCGGAGCAGCCAATCGGGTGGCCTAAGGCAATCGCACCGCCGTTGGGGTTGGTCTTTGCCGGATCCAACCCCAGTCCGCGCGACACCGCAATCGCCTGCGCGGCAAAAGCTTCGTTAGATTCGATGACATCCATTTGATCCAAGCTCAGGCCAGCCTTGCTCAGCGCCAGCTTGGTCGCCGGAATCGGGCCTTCGCCCATGATCTCGTTGGGCACGCCGGCAACCGCATAGGAAACCAGTCGGGCGATAGGCGTGTGTCCGCTCGCGGCGGCAACCGCGGCATCAGCCAGCACTAGGAAAGCGGCGCCATCATTGATACCGGACGCATTGCCGGCAGTTACGCTGCCGTCGGTTTTGAATGCCGGCCGCATGGCCCCTAGCTTCTCGACCGTGGTGCCCGGGCGCACGTGTTCGTCGCGATCAAACGTGATCTCTCCTTTGCGGGTTTTCGTCACTATCGGCACGATCTGCTCGACAAAGCGCCCTTCATCAATAGCCGCTGCAGCGCGTCGATGCGATTCCGCAGCCAGCTCATCCTGCTCTAGGCGGGTGATGCCCCACTTGTCCACCAGGTTCTCGGCGGTAATACCCATATGCCCGACACCGAAGGGGTCGGTCAGCGTATCGACCATCATGTCGATCATCGGACTGTCACCCATGCGCGCGCCGCTGCGCATTGCGGTGGACATATAACCGCCTCTAGACATGACCTCGACACCACCGCCGATACCGTAGTCGCAGTCACTCAGCAAAATATTCTGTGCAGTCGTCACCACGCCTTGCAGCCCGGAAGAACACAATCGATTGACCCCCATAGCCACCGAATCCACCGGCAGTCCGGCCTGAATTGCCGCCACTGTGGCGACGTAAGCGAAACGCGGTCCGGTGGGAACGCAATTGCCAACCGTGACATAGTTGATCGTCTGCGGATCTACACCTGAGCGCGCCACCACTTCCTTCATCACAATTCCGGCCAGCTCATGCGGCTCAATATCTGCAAGCCCACCGCCGAACGTACCAATCGGGGAACGGGCGGCAGCCAAAATTACTACGTCTCGTGCGCTCATCTGATCTGATCCTCCAGTTTTGGTGCAGTGCAGCGTAGACGATAAGCTGTTAACGATCGGTAATGCTGTAGCCTAGAGTTTCATGAACTTCATGAAACTCCAGGCTAGGCAGCTGCATCAAGATCGCCATAAACGCTGAGCGCCGCTCGAACCGTGTTCGCATTCAGTTTTGCCACAATTTCCGGTGCCTGGTAACCACCGGCAACGACGAAAACCAGTGGTATGTGCTGTTGACGAGCGACCTCGAACACCATCTGGTCTCTGCGGTACATCAGCTCTTCGCTAATTCGCGCGCGACTTTTCGGGTCATCGACGTGACAGTCTGCTCCTGCTTGGTAGAGGATCAGATCGGGTTTTATCGAATCCACTAGGGCCAAACCCGTTTCCAGCGTCGGCAGATACTGTCTCGCCGAATCTTGCCCAGACACATGAAACGCCCACGAGCGATCCGCGCCCAAACATCCGAACCGGGTGCCAAAGATCGATATCTGCGACAAGTTACTCAGCCGCTTGATGAGTTCCTCGGTGCCGTTTCCGCCGTGCTCATCGCAGTCAATCACCAACACCTTGAGCTCTGGCAGCAGGTGGGCGATGAACGCTAGGCCGTTGAGCGCGCAATAGCCGGAACCGCGCTCAAACACGGCGTGGTGGAAACCACACGCCAAGTTGAGCGCGATACCATGCTCTTGCGCGTACTCAACGCTAGCCATTTGCCCAGCTAGCATGGAGTAAACCGCGTCCCGAACGGCAGGGCTCCAGCGAATGCCGGATGACGAGGCGAGCGGGTTGGTCCCGCTGGCAAAGGCCTGCAGATAGCGTTCGCAGTGCAGGCCACGCAGCAATTGCGCCCTGAATGGAGGCGGTTGCCGAATATCGACTAGGCCAAGCTGTTCGATGTGCGTGGCAGCGACGCTGAGGCGCGCGAAGGTCTTCGTACCGGTCACAGCATAGGTCGGGCTGTAGTAGGTCCGAATTCGCATACTTAGCCGACCTCAGCGTAGCGACTGGCAGCGTTACGCAGATCATCCAGTGTAGTCGTCAACGGCGACACCATGTTCGATCTGACCTGAGCTGCCACTTGTGAGCTGAAGGCGCGCCGTCGAATACCCGGCGGTACGCTTAGGGTGGTCAACCGTAAGAACCGCGCCTGTCCGACGTCATCGAGCTCTAAGCGGCGGCCCACTGCCGTGGCCACGCCCGGATCCGGTTGGGCATGCTTGAGTGCAAGCAGTGCTCCCGGCGGAATGGCCACGCCATTCAGGCGCGCCGACTTGAGCAAGATTGCCGAGTGCGATTCGCCGAGGTTCATTTTCTCAATCATGAGCGGCTCGGCGCGATCGTCTATGACCAGATTCAGGCTCCCGCCCCGGCGAATCTTGCCGTGTGAAATCTCCAGGAAATACTCTTCGGCTTGAGAACAGCTTCCAATCTCGGGCTTTAACGGCATCGGCGGCAAAATCGGCAGCGCCGCCTCGCTGACGTTGAGCAAATCGCGCACCATCTGCAGCAGGATGCGCGACTCCTCACGCAAACGCTCTTCGTTAATGAGGCCTAGTTGGGCCAGCAAGTCTACTAGCTGGCTGATTTGTAGCTCGCGAACGCGATCCATCAGCGACGCCGGTAGCTGAGATAACCTGCGCCAGCCATGGGGCCAACCCTCACGCACGAGCCTAGCACCGAACGAACCGATGTCGTTACAGCGCCATCCCGCAAAAACACCAAGCTCGGGAGCTTGGTCTGGGTCACGGCTAACGTTGATGTAGGTCGAAAGAAATCGCGTAGCCTGTGTGTACCCACAGCCGCGCCGCTCCGTTTGATGGCTACAGTGCTCGTCGAGCATTTGCACCAAACGGGGGTTTAACACAATGCCGCGCTCGTCGAAACTGCTGACCAAATCGTGCATCGAGGGGACCGGTATGAACAATGATGCTCCGTGGTGCGCAGCGCAGACCATCTGCGACGAGATCCCACCTGCCGC
>QIMA01000432.1 GCA_003233535.1 Rhodanobacteraceae bacterium | reverse complement strand
ACTTCACGCGCCCTCGCTAGGCCCTTGATCGCCCAGCGACTTTTCCTCAGTCGGGTGTATGAACCACTACACCGCTCCCTTTCTTGAAAAACCACTGTGAAAAACCACTGGGCGATCAATGTCCTGCGCGATCATCGCGCGAGTTCATGAAATATCCGGGCTAGCGGTTCGAATCACTGCGCCACGCCCAAAAACCAGAAAGATCATCACCAAAGACTGGTCCGATGACAGGGTTTGTCCGCCGTTTACGAGTCCTTCTCCTGTGAGCAACAACCCGATGACTCCAACCCGCTGGCAGCTGCAGGCCAAACTCTTCGAGACCGCAATTGCGTTGCCCCCCAGTCAGCGCCCCGTCTGGCTGGATGAAGCGTGCGCCGGCGACTCTGGACTGCGCCTGGCGATTCAACGGATGCTCGAAGCCGACGACAGGCCGGTGCAGCGGGAGCCTGCGGCGAAAATGCTGCACTGGGCGCAAAACCGGCACTGGCACACTGGCCTCCAGGTCGGCTCCTATCGCATCGTTCGACGGTTGGCTAGCGGTGGCATGGGTGAGGTCTACCTAGCCGAACGCAGCGATGGTTCGGTCACTCAGCAAGTCGCGATCAAGCGACTACATGAAGGCGGCAGCCACCCCGACGTAGAGCGCCGTTTCCTAGACGAACGACGCTTCTTGGCGCGGCTGCAGCACCCAAATATTGCGCGTTTCTTGGACGCCGGCACCGGCCCTGAAGGGCTGCCGTACGCGGTCATGGAGTACGTACCCGGACTATCGATTACCGAGTACGCACGCGCCCACGGACTCAACGTCGAGCAGCGGCTGCGCTTGTTCCTGCGGGTTGCCGATGCGGTGAGCTACGCGCACCGCCAGCTAATTGTGCATCGAGATATTAAGCCGGCGAACGTCTTGGTAGATATCCAGGGCGAACCGCGACTGCTGGATTTCGGCATTTCCAAGACCCTGGACGTTTCCTCCAAGAACAGCAGTCGGGCGACCCGCACCGCATTCGAGTTCAGGGCGTTTTCGCTGCAGCATGCCGCACCCGAACAGCTGCGTGGCGAGTCCTGCGGCATCTCCTGCGACATCTACGCACTGGGCGTGCTGCTCTACGAACTGCTGACCGAAGCGCCGCCGTTGGCCGTGGATGGGCTTTCCTATGGCGAAGCAGAACGGTTGGTGCTGGAATCGCTTCCCACCCCGCCGAGCAAGCAAAACCCGCCGCTGCTCGATTCGACCGAGGCCATGGTCTGGCGACGCACGCTGCAGGGCGATCTGGATCGGATCATTCTGCATGCGCTGAAGAAGGCCGCTGACCAGCGCTATTCATCGGTCGACGCGCTCAGTGCAGATCTGCATGCGCACTTGCGCCGCGAACCGATTTCTCTGCGCGTCCATCATCGCTGGTACCGGATCGGCCGCTTCTGCAATCGGCACCGACTGCCGCTACTGTTAGTTTCGGCGCTGGTCACGCTGCTGACCGCGTCCAGCCTGCTGCTGTTAGATCAATCTTTGCAGATGAAGGCCGAGCGCGACCTAGCAAAACTGGCGCAAGCCCGCGCGGAATCGGCCACGGACATACTCGCTCGAGCCTTTGAAGGCGCCGACCCCTCGCGCCACGCCGGGCTGCAGCTGAGTGCCAAATCAGTGCTTGACTTTGCCTCTCGGGATCTCGCCAACAATCGAGATATCGAGCCGCGACTAAGAGCGGAACTAGCGACGACGGTCGCCGAAGTTCGGCGCAATCTGGGCGAGCCAAACGGCGCGCTGGAAGTGCTCGAGCTGAGCCTGCAAAACATCGATGCGTTGCCCGTTGAGACTGCTTGCCAGGTATTGAAGGTGCTTGCCCAGACGCAATTGGACCTTGGTGATTTGGATGCGGCCACAGCGACGCTAGAGCAGGCTAAAAAGATGCTCGGCGAACTGCACAGCGGGACGTTTGCGCTGCAAATCGCACAGCAACTGGGCTTGATTGAGGCGCGCTTGCTCGCCTCTAGAGGTCGTCCGCAACAAACGCTGGACCTACTGGAATCGTTGTATCAGCGACCTTTGCCCGACGAACAGCGGATGCTGAAGCTGCGCGTGGCTGACGCCTATGCCGCGCAGCTGTCGAAAATGGGACAGGCCGATCGGGCCGCCGAGATTCATCACTGGGTGCTCGATTCCATACCCAACCCAGATACCCACCGAATCGGCCGCCGCGTGCTCAGCAGTCTGGCGCACTGGTATCGCAATCGGGGCGAGCTTGAGGCTGCTCGTATCTTCGCCGACCGCTATTTATCGTCTACTCGATTGCTCTACGGCGAACATCATCGTGACTACGCCAGCGCGCTGGACCTGCACGCCAGAATCGCCGCAGACGGCGGCGATTTAGACCTAGCCGATCGCGAGTTCCAGGCGTCATTGGCCTTGCTGGTAAGAGTGGGCACCGAAGAGGCCACACGCGCACAGAGTCTGGCCCTAAACAACTATGCAGATTTCTTGCTGCGGCGTCGCAACAGACCAGCAGATGCGCTTAGCACATCCCGCCAAGCACTCTCCTTGGCCCGCACCGTCTATCCCAAAGATCATCTCAATATCGGCTTTATTTCCTACACTTTGGGCGAAATCTTGCTCGCCTCCGGGGAGCCGAGCAAAGCCTATACCGCGCTGCACCAGGCCGAGAAGATTTACGCCCGCTTTGAAAAGCCAGGGCGGCCCGGACAAACGCGAGCGCAGACTCAACTGATGCTCGCCCGCGCCGCTGCCGATGACCAAAAGCCAGAACTGGCTCGGCGCTGGCTGCGATTAGCAACTCCGGTGTTGCAACAGGGCAAGAGTGAGAAGTACGCACTCAGTGCCGCGCAGCTGTGGCGTCGCCTGGACGATTCCCAGCCTTCAGCAATTGAAATCAATCAAACATCTTCGGCCTTGGCGGACTAACGCCAACGGCCGAAGCGCACTGATCCATCGATCAAACGATCCACCAGCAGGAGGAAATACTGATGCCCAAGCATCCCGTGCTCTACGCGGCGCTACTAGCAATCATTTCGAGCACCTTCACCACTTCCGCCACCGCTCGCGAGTGCGATCTAGGGGCTTTCAGCGTTCCTGGCGGAGACGGCACAGACAACAACAATGGCAATAGCGGAGAAGGGGGCAGTCCCGGTAACGTCATCAACGGCAATCAGACGAATTCTCTGGGCGATTCTAAGAGCAGCCTGATGCTGCACAATTTCGACATGAAGTTCGCTACGTTCCCAGTATTTGATCCGGAAACCGGTACGTTTGTTGCCATCCTCGCTGGGAATGGCGACTTGCCCTGCCAAGCGCTAATGCAGGTCGGCGGCAGCAACTCGGCATGGACGACTTCGGACAAAGCCGACACGGGCAAGCCCTACTTCGACGCGTTCACGTTCACCAGCTTCACACCTTCTGAAGCCGGCCTGCCGCCTGACGGAATAGGCATAGTGCGCAAATACGTCATTTCCAGCGCTAACGGTGAGAAGCTGGGAACGCTGGAATTTCGAGTGTGGGCGCACCTCGGCGGTGCAGTAATGATCGCCGACGGCACAGCTCTGGCAGAAACCGGTGCTCCGCTGCAAAAAATGCCAGTTGGGACGCATTTGGAGGTAAGCACAAACACCACGATATTGGCCGAAACGCTGCTGACCATTCGTTACTGGTCGGGCAACGAATCAGCACCGTACGAAACCGGCCCGCCGCTAGTCATCCCGCTGCCTTCAGGTAGCTACGTTTCCCAGATTCAGCAGGGTTGGTTCGCTGATGACGGCTTCCAAGGATCTGGCGAACTGGTTATCTCGTCACTGCCATGGACCGAGTCGCCGGACTGACTGCTCTCGGGCGTGCGCTTCAGGCGTGCGCCCGATTCGGCGAGCAGACGCGCGCTTCGCGACGGAATGAGACCGAGTCGGTCTGTGCCGTAGTCTCATCGAACTCCCTCGCCGCGCGATGACCGGCGTACACCGCCGACGCTCCGAATTCCAGGGCTTCGGATGCAGTAACTGGACTCCCGCGCAAGGTCTGAACATTCGCCATTCGTTGAATCTGCTGCAGGCGGTAGTCGACCACCCGATGCCAGCTAGCCAGTCCGGGGAGCTTCGACTCGAGCAGCAGCCTGCCTCCGAACTGTTCATTCTGGTCGCACAAAGTGACTTCGTAGCCGCGCTGACCTAGTGCACGCGTGAGCTCCAAACCGCAAGGCCCGCCGCCGATCACCAAGACACTCCGATCGCTGCGTTTTGCGGCAATGCGCTCAGGGTGCCAGCCGCGCCGCCATTCCTCGCCCATGGTTGGGTTTTGCGTGCAGCGGATAGGCACGCACTGATTGTCGCCGGTGACGCAGATGTTGCAGCCGATGCATTCCCGAATGTCCTCTGCGCGGCCTTGCTCGATCTTCTGCGGCAAAAACGGATCGGCAATCGACGGTCGCGCCGCGCCGATCATGTCCATCAATCCCGACTTGAGCACGCGAACCATCGCATCCGGTGACGTATAGCGACCGACACCAACCACCGGCTTGCTGGTAAGTGACTTAACCTGGGCGATATAGCGCTCCTGATAACCCTCCTCGGAAAAGCGCGCGGTTTGGCTATCGTTGCTCCAGTCGGCAATGTTGACGTCCCACAGGTCGGGCAATTCGGCCAACATGGCGATGACGTCGTGGCCTTCACTCGCTGCGGTGATGCCGTCCGACCCTAGCAATTGATCAACCGCCAAGCGGACGACCACGGCGCAGCGGTCGCCGACTGCATCCTTGGTGTCCTCAATCAGCTCACGGAGCAGGCGGGCGCGGTTTTCCAGCGAACCGCCGTACTCGTCGCTGCGCCGATTGGTACGCTTTGATAGGAAATGCATCGGCATGCACCTCGTTCAACTCAAACGTGGGGATCCAGCCGGCGTCGCAATAGCCAGCGCAAGCTACGCACCCAGCGGCACTGAAATCACTTTCGAACACCACGTTGCCGCTGGCGATATAGGTACGCACCTGCTGCCAACCGAGCCCGTCACAAAGAGTTCGCAGCTCGGCCATCGGTAGCTTGCCGGTGCCGCCCACATTCACAGCGCGCATGAGCGCAACGCAGATACGCGCATGTGCTCAAGCGATTGCTTCATACATTGTGCAAAGCAGCGTGCGCGACGATCGCTCTAACGCCTTCGAGGCTCCGTCGTTTCAACGCGGTGGGCACGCTCCGCTTTGCCCACCCTACGCGGACTCGTGCCTGATTGTGCCAGCGCGAGAATTCCGTAGGTCGTGCAAAGCGCAGCGTGCACGACGATCAGTAGTCTGCGTCAACGGTAGCACCCATCTTGCGACGGCCGGCACGGCGATCCGCAATCAGGTCGAGTTGCGTATTCGCGAAACCGACGCATCCGATCCAGGCTGTGGATGACGCAACAAGGCATACGGGGACCGATGGCGTGGATTCAACCCTCGCCGTCGACCGCTGCTGCATCGGTATCGACAGCCAGCAGTTCAGCAATGACTTGCGCGTGTATTTCGCTCATCCGCGCGACGAGCGGCCCAGCTGGGACTAGGCTGGCATCATGATCCAGGCACAACGCTTCGAGTTGACCGGCTAGGCTAGCCAGGGCACTGGCGCCGGTAAATGCGCTGCTGGACTTCAGCGTGTGGGCAGCTGCCCGCATACCCTGACGGTCTCCTTGCGCCTGTGCGAAACGTATTTGTGCGATAAGCTCGTTCGAAGTTTTCACGTAGATCGGTATCAACTTGGCCAGGGGATCGGCGCCACCGGGCTGCCTCAGTTTCCGCAATTTTTCCAACGCGCGCTGATCGAGCACCGCGTCAGCCGAATCTGGGAGCGCAGCGGCTTCTTCAGTCGATCGCTGCACTGAACCCTGTGGCGTTAATCCGGCGCATTGCTCAAGTACGCGCTGCAGTTCGATTTGGGTATAGGGCTTGGACAGGTACGCATCCATGCCAGCGGCTAAGCACTTGTCTCGCTCACCGTCCAACGCATTGGCGGTTAAGGCCACGATCGGTGTTCGTGCTTGGTTCGTGCTGAGTTCATGGGCTCGAATTCGAGCTGTGGCACCAAAACCGTCTAGTGTGCGCATCTGGCAGTCCATCAACACCACGTCAAATCGCCCAGTTTGAAAACGCTGCGCCCCCTCAGCGCCATCATCGGTCATCACGACCTCACAACCCAACTGCCCAAGCATCGCCTTCGCCACCACTTGGTTAACCCGGTTATCCTCAACCAGAAGCACCGTCAGCCCAAGGCGGGCGTCGCCAGCGCGAGCGTCAAGTGCTGGTTTGTTGTGAGGTTGTACGGGGATCGCGGATTCGCGCAACAGCGACAAGGTGAACGAAAACATCGAGCCCTCCCCAGCCGTGCTCTGCAGTTCCAATTGTCCGCCCAACAGCCCCACCAGCTGATCGCTGATCGGCAACCCCAGACCGGTGCCACCGTAGCGCCTAGTTGTCGATGCGTCGGCTTGGGCGAAGGACTCGAAAACCGTTGCTTGACTTTCCAGGGGAATGCCTATGCCGGTGTCCTCAACCTCAAAACGGACGATAGTGCAATCCTCGGCACCTCCATCCAACGCGCGGACTCGCATGCTGACTTGGCCGTGCTCGGTAAACTTCACTGCGTTCCCCAGCAAGTTGACGAGAACTTGGCGCAAGCGTCGACCGTCGCCCCTATACAGAGCGTATAGGTCAGGCGGCAACTCACAGACCAG
>QIMA01000538.1 GCA_003233535.1 Rhodanobacteraceae bacterium | reverse complement strand
GTACTGGGCGCCACCACGTCACCGCAGTGCAATACTGCCTCGGCACCCGCGGCTTTGGCAGCGCGCACAGCGGCGGGGCTACCTATCCGGCCAACGGCAGCGGCGACATCAACGCCGTTGTCAGCCTGCCTGCCGACGCCAGCGTTAGCTTCTCAGTGAACGGAACCTATGCCGGCACTATCGGCGTGGTCTCCAATACCGCGACAGTCTCTGCTGATGCGTCCGTCATGGACCCGAATGGCGCCAACAACACGGCGACAGACACGACCCAAATCGTGTCACCCGCGACGTTGTCGGCAACCAAGCTGGCAAGCGGGAATTTCGTGCCCGGTGGCGGCTTGGCCTACGTGATTGAAATCAGCAATTCGGGCCCACAAAATCAACTCGATAACCCGGGCCCCGAGATGATTGATGCGCTGCCATTCGGCTTCGTCTACCTCAGTTCAACGGCCAGCTCTGGAACGCTGATGTATGACGGCCCGAGCAACACGTTGAGTTGGTCCGGCTCGATTGCGGTCGGTGAAACCATCATTATCACTATCGCAGGCAGCATTGATTCGGTAGTCGCTGGGCTAGTGATCTCCAATCAAGCCGAAATCCGGTTTGACGGCGATGGCGACGGCACCAATGAGTCGACCACTCTCAGCGACGACACGACAGTCGTCGGCGACACCGACCCGACTGTGGTGACCATCGGCAATGTCGTGCAGGTTCCGGTCAACAGCTTCGGCGCTTTGCTGATGATGTTGCTCGCGATGGGCCTGACCGGCGCGTTGGTCATGCGCCGCCAGTAACTGCGCAACGAAACTCGCCCCTCAGTGCTAGCGCACTGGGGGGATTTTTCGCCTGAAAGCCGCACGATCCAGCCAATACGGGGCTTTTCGGACCTGCCCGCGAGAAACCAACGGAGCGCCAACACAGTGATCCATCAAGAGCTTCTTTGCTTCGACACGCATTCTGCGCTGACAGTAAAGACTCAAGACTCCCGACCGCTTCAGCCGATAAATGGCGCACGTAGCCACCCACCTGTCCTTCCCTGGCGCGGAGTGCATTCGGGTCACTGACAACCTCGGTTGTCCCGGCACGGAGAAGCCTGAACTGCGCTCAACTCTCTGCATCCGAGCAAACTAATCGACTGCGAAGGCATGTCGTCCGTTTGTGCTTCCCAAGTTGGCTGCGCCAGCGAAAGCGCTTGCCAACCGACTCCGGACCCAGAAAAATGCAGCGACAGGCAACTACTACTGGACACAATGATGGCGAAACCGCTGAATGAATCCAAACTCGACGCGATCGTCGCGCGTAGCCATCGCGCTGCCGAAGAGCGCGGCCACGGATATCGCGAACAGGCGATGAAAATGTATCCCTGGGTCTGCGGACGCTGCGCCCGCGAATTCACCCGGCTGAATCTGCGCGAACTGACCGTGCACCACCGCAATCACAATCATGACGACAATCCAGCCGACGGCAGCAACTGGGAACTGCTGTGCGTGTATTGCCACGACAACGAGCACTCCCGCTACCTGGATGCTGCCTATGGCAGTGCGGCGGGAGATGACTCGATGCAGGCGGCGCCGAACAGTCCATTTGCCGATCTGGCTGGGCTATTGAAGAAGCGTTGAAATTGCGCCCCGCCGCCATACCTAAGGCAAAGACAATGTCAGCGATACGAGCCTACACACTGCTCAAATTCCATAAATGGTACTCGGTGGCCTTGCTGCGCAGCGCACGTTCAACACTGCGCAAAGCCCATCAGCGCAGCTGACTGTCCTTACTGCCGCGTCGATTGAGCCCACTCTCGGCGTGCGCGCGATCAGCCTGTTCCTGGCACAAGACGCAGTAGCGAACACCCGCTAACGCTCGACGACGCGCCTCTGGAATCGGTTCATCGCACTCCGCACAGTGAGTTAAGCTGGGACCGGTCGGCAAGTTTGCTCTTGCTCGCTTGATCGCATCTTTAACCGTCGCATCGATTTGTTCTTGTACGGCGCCGTCGCCGGCCCACCCGGTGGCCATAGGGAAGTCAGCCATGATTGTTTGGCTGCTCATAATACCAGGGCACTGTGGTTAAAATTCTCTTGATTTTGTACTTTCCACACACCTCAAAGATCAGTGAGAAGTGCTCTTCTCAGCCCTCACCCTGGCCACATCAGTTTTACTCACACCCGGCAGCGAGATTGATCAATCCCTCGGCTGACTTAGAGCATCGCTGCAGTCCGCGCAGTGCTAGCCTTAACCCAACCAAACAAGGAAGCAAGCCGGTGCGCATACCTCATTTGCAGCGCTATCTGATAACCGGCGTATTAACGATCCTGCCGATCGCCCTCACCCTGGTCATTTTCAGCTGGATCTGGGCGCAACTTGTGCGCCTGGGCAAACCCATCGTCGGCGCAATCGCCCGCGCGCTTGAACCCCTATTGCCGCAATTGGCGGCACTGCTGCGCGATTCGGTTTTCACCGGCGCACTGGGCGTATTGCTGGTTCTCGTGGGCGTTTACCTAGTCGGCTGGATGGCCAGCCGAGTGCTCGGCAAGAAGACCTTGGCCTTGGTCGATCGAACGATGGAAAGGTTGCCGATGGTGGCGCAAGTTTACGGCGCGATCCGCAAGACGCTGGAGGCGCTGCGAGCACAACCGAAGTCCGGCCAGCGCGTGGTACTCATCCCCTTCCCGTCCGAACAGATGCTCACCGTCGGGCTCGTCACCAAGGTGTTCCAAGACACCCACAGCGGTCGCGAAGTCGCGGCCGTGTACGTCCCTACAACGCCCAATCCAACCTCTGGATATCTGGAAATCGTTCCGCTGGAATTGATCCGAGACACCGGCTGGAGCGTGGATCAGGCCATGACTTTCATTATTTCCGGAGGCACTGTCGGTCCAGACCAATTGCCATTCGACATGCCCCCAGAGCAGAAACCGAGCGCACCCGCCAGCTAGCCCGGGTATTTCGTGAACTCGCGTGAAGTTTATGAAATATCCGGGTTAGGATCGGGCTAATCCGCGCAAAAAACTATCGTACTGCGCGCCAATTCCAACGGCCGCTGACTACTCTACAGCAACAGCTCAGATGGCTAGCGGCGCAGCGAAAACCCGTCGGATGAACCGATATCCGCGACCCAGCCACAGGCCGCAAGCGTGCTCCAAGCGGACCAGAAACGTAAAAATGATGAGCGCGGTACTGATATGAGCAGTTCTAGGGCCTAAAACTGCTCTGCATTCGGTAAGCTCTAGCAGCACATTGACAGCGTTGACTTGCATGCAGCCGACTAGCGAACTTCCGACGATCGTTTACGACAGCATGCGCCGCTGGCAGGCGCTACGGCGCAAGGGATGGAGCCAGCCGGATGCTGGAAAAATACTGCCCCTGCTGAACCAGGCGGGCCAGAAACTGAATGCGCAGGGCGAGTCCGATATTGCCAAGGCGCTTAGTCACTTCACGCTGTACCTGACTTCTATGGTCGACGGAGACGTGCGTCAGCTGCCCGAAGCGCAGCGCGAACGGCTGGCGAAGCTTGAACAAGCCGTCCTCAATCTTCTTCGCCAATATCGCGACAATGACAATGCGGCCCTCAATCGCTCGATCGTTCTCTGCCTGAGCGGTGACGAGGAGCTCTTTGCGGGCATCCGAAACGGACTGGAGAGCGAAGGTCTGAGCGTCACTCGCCACGTCCGGCCAACCGCGCTGTTGGCGCGCCTGGATGACCCGCAGATCGCCGCGATTTTGGTCGACGAAGGCCACCTGGGTGCCCTCGGCGCCATTGCCGACCGGCTGGAGCTCAACCGAGGTCAAAATGAACTAGGGCCGTCGGTTGTATTCCTCAATCGCAGCCGCGAGCTGCAGCGCCGACTGCTGGCCTTATCCGGCGGTGCCGATGCCAGCTTGGAAGGTGAAGATCAAAGCTACTTGGTGGCACGCATCCAAGAGTTAATCGAGGCCCATAACCCGCAGGCACACCTGAAAGTGCTGATTGTCGAGGACGACCGCGGACAGGCACTGTACTGCGAGACCATTCTGCGCAAGCAGGGCATGAAGGTACGCTGGCTAGATGATTCGCGGCGCGCCGCTGAAGTGATCGAGGAGTTTCAGCCCGATCTCATCTTGATGGATCTACATATGCCCAGCCTCGACGGCTTGCAGCTTACTTCACTGATTCGCGAGGAGCCCAAGCTGTCGATGGTGCCGATCGTGTTTCTGACCGGTGACCAGGAAGAAGGTACGCGCTTTGACGCGCTGCAGGCTGGCGGCGACGACTACATGCTTAAGCCGGTCAGACCTCGCCATTTAGTCACCGCTGTGGTGACCCGTGCGCGGCGCGCGCGCAGTTTGCGTAGACAGGTAGAGCAGCACACGCGTGCGGCGCGCAATCGTTTCATCGCTACCGCTGATTTACTCACCCTGCTGCGCCGACTAGACCCCAAGAACGGCGAACGCGCCCTGCTCCTGATCGGGGCCGACGACGAGCGCTTCGCCGAAGCCCAGGCTCACCCCTTAATCGAGCGAGAGAGCGAAGGCGTGGTGGCCAAGCGGGTAAGCGCCACGCTAGCGGCCGGCGAACGATTGGCTTTGTGGCGTAACGGCGTGATGATCGTCCTGCTCGGACTAGAGAGCGGCGAAGAAATGGATCGCCGAGCTGACAGCCTAAGACTGGCAATGCGGCAAGCGCTGAACGGTGCGCCAGTGAGCTGCGCCTTGGTCCCGTTTAGACCGCGCGAGCACGGCCTGCAGCACACCGTTGATCTGGCCGAGCGCACCCTGACGCTGGCCAAACACAGCGGCGGAAATCGGCTACAAAGAGCGCTTGCACAGCTGCATTCCCACCTCGACCCTGCGACCACATTCGTCTTGCAAAAAGCACTGGTGCGCAAAGCCAGCGCCGAGCACTTACAGCTGGAATACCAGCCCATAGTGCCGCTGCAGGGCGTCCGTCGACCGCAGTTTCAGCTGCATCTGCGCGTGGTCGGAGAGCAAGGTCGGTCGTTCACCCGTCGACAGTGGCTGGATCTGGCTAAGCAGTGCGGTCGCGTCGGCGCCTTGGATCGTTTTTTACTCAATACGGTCGTTGCGCAGTCACAAGCGATGCAAGCCCGCTATCCCAACGTGCGCATGGTGGTCACCGTTTCCGCTGAATCGGTGATCGAACAGAAGCAGCGAACCAAGCTGCTCAATGATCTGGAAATCAAGGGCCTGAGCGAGTCCAGCCTGATATTCAGTATCGATGAGAACGATGCGCTGCAGCACGTCGACGCGCTGGCCAACGCCCACAGCGAACTCAGCGCGGCCAAAGTTGGGCTCGGATTGGAGCGAGTAACGCTACAGAAGCAGGGCGTAGCGCTGGTAGAACGACTGAATCCCGAGTGGGTTGCGATTGACGCCCCAGCCGCGCTGGCACAGCCAGATAGCCTGGAATTACTGAAAGACGCGCACCAGCGAGGCGCAGAGATCGTCGCGCACTTCATCCCCGATGCGGACGCAATGGCGACCCTGTTTTCCATGGGCATCGACTACGGCACTGGCAGCTTCATCGGGCCACCCAGCGATGTTGCCGAATTTGACTTCGGCAGTTAAACGGACGGCACTGCCAATGATCTGGCGACCGTCGGCAGGGCGACTAGGCGCGGGATGACTTCAGGCCATCAGCCAGCTTTAGCACCGCCACCCTTGGATGGCGTTCACGCTAGCCGACTGCGCCTGCCCCAAGGTCCTTGGCGATCGCTGCTAGCCGGTCTACACGCCCACTTTCCGCAGGTTTCCAGGTCTATTTGGGAACACCGCTTCGCCGCCGGAAAGATCCTGGACGAAGCCAGTCGGGTCTTGCCAGCGAACACGGCGTATCGACCCGGAACGCTGGTTTACTACTATCGCGAAGTGCCGGCCGAAGCCGAGATCGATGAAGTTGAAGAAGTCCTGTATGCAGATGAGCATCTGCTGGTAGCTGACAAGCCGCACGGCCTACCAGTCGTTCCCGCCGGCTCCCGCGTTCGGCAGACACTGTTAGCTCGCCTAGTGCGCCGTTTTGACAACCCCCACTTAGCGCCGCTGCACCGCATAGATCGAGACACCGCCGGCCTAGTGCTGTTCTCCACCAATCCGCGCAGCAGAGCTGCGTATCACGCACTGTTTGCAAAGCGGATGATCGACAAACGCTACTTAGCCATAGCGCTAGCACTGGACGAACAGACCTGGCCGCTCAGCCGACGCAGCCGCTTAGAACGCGGAGAGCCGTTTTTCCGCATGCATGAGGTCGACGGACTGAGCAACAGCGAGACACGCATTGAGCCGGTAGCCAAACACGGACAGCACTGGAGCTATGCACTATCACCGATTACCGGACGCAAGCATCAGCTGCGAGTCCATATGAGTGCACTTGGCGCGCCGATTTGCGGCGACTGCCTGTACCCGCAAATCGTGGAACCCGATGCCAACCAGCCGGCAAATCCACTGCAACTATTGGCGCAGTCGCTCAGCTTCATCGACCCGATCAGTCAGCGCGCCAAGAGTTTTCGATCTAACCGCCGCTTGCTGCTGGCGCAACAGTGAGTGCTTTCGATGCACAGCGGTCGCCGCCCGCTGCGGCTCTGAGCTCAGGTAACAGTTCCGCTTCTTCACGAAGATGCTGAGCTGTCGGATGTTTCATAAACTTCACGCGCCCTCGCTAGGCCCTTGATCGCCCAGCGATTTTTCCTCAGTCGGGTGTATGAACCACTACACCGCTCTTTCAGAAAAACCACTGGACAACCAATGTCCTGCGCGAGCATCGCGCGAGTTCATGAAATATCCGGGTTAGCGTTGTAGAGTCCAGCAATATCGTTGAGCACTGCCGAACCATATTCGATCCGTGCACGGTGCCGTGCCCGTGTCAGCGGATCAATCGGGTGGAGCGGATTGGGTTGTGTCTCTTCAGATGCAAGATCATGACAGTGCCTCGGCATCGCGGCCTGTAAGGCCAGGTAAGGCCGCAGACCGCTTGACCGCAAAGGACCCATCGCCCAGCAGGAATTGCACAAATGCAAGCAATGTTAGATAAATCGGGTATTCCCAGCCACCATTGGTATTGTTGAACAGCCAGCCGTTGCCCCAATGTGCCCACGTCGCACCAGCAAGGATTGGAACCACAGTGAGAGCGACCCAGCGCGATTGGATCCCCAGTACCAACAGAATGCCGGCAACGGCCTCAATTGCAAAAACGGCATACGCCGACCAGCTAGGCAGACCGAGCGACTGAAAGAAGTTGGCCGTTCCCGGCAGGGTGAAGACAAAGAGCTTCAGAAGCCACGAATGAGCAATCAACATGATGCCGAGCGCTAAGCGCAAAAGAAACGTAGCGTGTTCGGTAAGTCGATTCTGGGTCATTGAAATGCCACCTATAGATGCAGTTGCATTTATATTGGAAGCATTCTCCACTCATGTCAACCTAGATGCATTTGCATCTATATGTTAGAATTCACCTATGTCGGTACCAAAAATAGAAACGATTGAGGCTTGGAAGGCCCTTTTGACAACCAGTCGGCTATTGATTGAGAAAGTCGAAGACTCCCTCGCAGCATCCAGCTTGCCCTCTTTGGCTTGGTACGACACGCTGCTGGAGATCGAGAAGGCGGGCAAGGAAGGTATTCGACCATACAAGTTGAAAGAAAGACTTCTATTGCCGCAATACGGCACGTCGCGGCTACTTGGTCGTATATTGACAGCTGGTCTGATCGAGAAACACGATTGCGACGAGGACGGACGCGGATTTGTTGTACGGATTACTTCACGGGGGCGGCAGCTACGAAGAAAAATGTGGCGCGTCTACGCAAATGCCCTCTGCACTGGGCTTGAAGGTCCGTTAACTGTTGGTGAACTCAAGCTTTTGGTAGACCTGATGCAGAAGACGCGACCAGCGTGAAAGCGTTTCTAGCCCTGCGGACTTCTGTCCCTGTTCAGCCAATGCAATGTATGCAGAGACTTTGATTGAATATCGAACGATCAGTTGGGTCTTGTCATTCATGCAATCCAGGGTTTGCCGCGAATGCCACCCGAATGAGCAACGGAGAGCTAACCCTACAGGGCTGGATCAGCTTATTAGTCCGGAGTTTCATGAACCCTGCGCTGCGGCCGCCCCCGTTCTCAAATGGAAGCTGGGCTCGCCGTGGCGCGATCTCGTCACCCTCGCGGCGAATCTCATGAAACTCCAGGCTAGCCCGGATATTTCATGAACTCGCGCGATGATCGCGCAGGACATTGATTGCCCAGTGGTTTTTTCGAAGGAGCGGTGTAGTGGTT
>QIMA01000111.1 GCA_003233535.1 Rhodanobacteraceae bacterium | reverse complement strand
AACCGGCCGTCCAAACCAAAGCCCTTCAGGCGAACATCGTCACCTACCACCACGCGAATGTCCGCGAACAGGGCTACGGCCTCACCCTGATCAATCTCATCGTCGACAACGATCACGTCCGACGACGCTTTCACTGTCGGCTCGAAGCGGGCCAGATCAATCATCGCGCTGGGGATGGTTACGCTGCCGTTCGCGGTGACCTTGCCGTCGCTGCGTTCAATCTGCAGGTCCGGCGACACCGTCATCCGCACGATCGGTAGATCAGCCACCAGCAAGTCTTGGCCCTTCAGCACTAGACGCGCATCGGCAGTCTCATCGAGCGTAACGGACCCCTCGACCTCGAACTGCCCGCCGCCCAGCTTGCCGCCGCCACGCAGGTTCAATCGCCCCCCTGCCTCAGCGCCGATGACCAAATCCAATTCGCTGACTTTGGTACCCACCGATGGCAACTCAGCACCGACTGCAGAGAGTCTAAGTTCACCCTGCGGGGCCAGCTGCCCGTCTACTAGGCGAGCCTGCAAATCACCCGACAGCGTCCCCTTGGGCTCGACCAGTTCGGGACTAAATCCATCAATCAAGCGCAAATCCAACGCCTGCGACTGCAGCTCCAGCAGCCAGTCCGGTCGCGCAGCGAGCGGATCTCCCTGTGCACTCAAAATCAGCGCGCCACCAAGCGCCGAGCGCAGCGTCAGCGTCAGCTCTTGCGGCTGCTGCTCGCCGGGACCGGCGGTGATTTCCAGCGCTAGATCCCGCGTGATGCGTTCGCCATCTTGACCTGGAAGACTCAGCTCCAAGGCCGGTGCGCTCATCGCCGCAGTGAGTGAGAAACCACCCTGCCCCAGCACTCTTGCCTGGAGCGTCCCGTCGAGTGCACCGCTCACGGCCAAATCGAGCTCGGGACTAAGATGACGCAAAGGCTGCAGCGAAATCTGCGTCAGCTGTGCATTAATTTCCAGATCACTGGTCAGATCTTCACCCGCGCTTGCAGACTTCGCGCTGAGACAAAGCTCGCCATCATTGATGGCCAGACAGCTACGCTGCACCGCCAGTTCGCCATCTGCCCATGACCACTGAGCCGGCGCGACAAGTGTTACTGCAGGCCAGGGTTGCTGTTGTGCCTGCAGTTTAGACACGCTGCCCGCCCAGCCCTGCTCGTCCCCGGCCAGTTGCGCTTCCAACTCGAGGCTGACTTCCGGTCCGAGCGCTGCTAACACGACACTCCAGTCGCCCTCGGAGTCAGGTGCCAGCACTCCATCGAAGGAATCCAGCACAACCGCGTTTGTGCGCAGACCGCTGCCCTGGATATTCACCGGCGTGGTGCTTCCGCCGTTACGGCTGGCAGCGAGCCGTTCCAACTGCAGGCCGGGCAGCTGTAAATCGCTCGCCTGCGCGGTGCCGGTCAACTCGGTCCACTCGCTAAGGCGCTGCGGCACCTGCAGGTCTAGCTGCAAACGACCACCCAGGTCAGGAGTGCCTATGCGCAAGTTGCTGGCATCAACCAGTAAACGACCCGTTTGACCGGCGCTGCGGCTGTAGTCAACTTGATTGCCAGCCCAGCCTAGAGATATCGACCCGGTCGGCCAAGTTTCCGAAACCCACGCGACCGAGCCTTCTCCGCTAAGTTGACCACCTCGCAGTTGCCCGCTGAGTTCGGCAATGTCTGCCTCCATCGATAGCGCACCAGCGTTGTCGCGAACCTGCACCCGTGCCTGTAGCGATACCAGTCCAGGCCATTCGGTAGCCAGCAACTCCGGTTTCAACTCGACCGCCGCGACTTGCACGTCGGCCAGCATGGGAGCGAACTGATAGTCGCCGCTGATGTTGACCTGACCTGCGCTGCTATCTAGCCGTAGAATCAGATCGGATAGCCCCTGGTCAGTACCGTCACCGGTTGCGCGGATCGTGCCCGCCAGCTCACCGCGTAGCAGTTGTGCATCCAGCACCAGGGCATAGGCATCCTGAAAACCAGTAAGCACCAACTCGCCAGCCTTACTGGTCAAGTTGGGCTCAGCGTCGGCCAAGCTAAGCTCCTGCCAGCGTAGATTCAGGTCGCCAGCTTCTCCTTCGAGACTCAGCGGCCAGTGCCCTTCAGCCTGGATCCGCGCACTGACCTGACCCTGCACAGCAACATCGGCCGAATCGATCCGAACACTGCCGTCGGCCAGGGCAAGTGCAAGCTCGGCCAGATCCACGACATATCCAGCTGCCTGCAAATTCCCGTCTAGCGCAGCAGACTCTGCGCCGCCTGATCCGCGCAACTCAATGGCAAACGGACCCGGCGGCAGTGACTCCTTGAACCCGGCGTTCTCGGCCAATGCAGCCGTGAACACCATCTCCCAGGTGGGTTGTGTAGATAACTGGCTGAGCTTGGCCTGCAGATCTGCCTGCAACTCGCCTGAGCTAACGATCTCCAATGCAAGCTCGTTCAGGTCACCTGAGGTGTGGACGCTAATCTGACTGTTGACCGGCTCTTGCAGGGTCGCCTGCAGATCCAGTTCGCCGGCCCAAGCCCGTTTGCTATCAAGTTTGGCGGTCAGCGCTACCGAGCCAAGCGTTTGCTCGTTGCTAACCAACTCGTTGATCTCAATAACCCCGTCGATCAGTGAGAAGCTGCTGAGCTGCAAATCCGTGTCGACCAGCGTCTCACCCGCCGCATCGACCAGTACGATCTGATCAATGGATAATGTGGCGCTGCTCACATCGAAAGGCAGGTCGATGCTAGGCAAATCCAGTCGAAAAGGACCGCTGGCAGGCGCAGGCTCGTCGAGGGCTGGCGGCAGCGCAACGTGAATTCGACTGGCGCTGATCCCAGTGATTTTGACTTGACCACTGAGCAGGCTAAACGGCGCGTGATCCAGGTCTAAGCCATCGACGGTGATGGTTAACCCCGCCTGACTCCAGATCAACTGCTGCGCCGCGATCGGGCCGATTGCTCGACCGCTGAGCCCGAGGACAGTGGCTAGTCCGGGCACCTGATTGAAGCCAATCTTGAGTGCGAATGTGGTCAGCAAGGACACGGCGATGATCAGCGCAACGAACGCCAGCAGGCCTACCCCGAACCAGCGTCGCTTATTCATCCTCATAGTTCGGATCCAATGATCAGATGCAGTCGAATCGGTGTATCCGGCTCACTCACTCCCACACCCAAGTCCAAACGAACCAAACCGATCGGGCCGCGCCAGCGCGCGCCCGCACCCACGCTGACGACGGGATCGAATTGTCCGGTGTCGAAAGCGTTACCGACGTCGACGAATCCCGCGGCCGCCCATGGCCCGGTCAAACGACGCTCATACTCAGCCGAAGCCATCGCCAGAAAGCGACCGCCACTGACATTGCCGAGATCGTTCTCCGGACCCAGCTCCTGAAAGGCGAAACCGCGTATGGAACGATCGCCGCCGGCAAAAAAGCGCAGGTCTGGCGGCAGCTTGTCGAAGTCATCGACGTAGGTCGCGCCTAGATCACCACGGAGGATGATCCGGTCGCCCTTCTTGCCTCTGGGCAGCACCCAGCGCAATTGCGCTAGTCCCTGTACGAAACTGGTGTCGCTGCCGAAGCCGCCGGGCGCGCCGCGAAGCGTCAAATCGAGCGAGTAGCCGCGGCGCGGATCGGCGGCGGGACGCAGCGTCGATCGGCTCAGTTCCACCTCGGGATACAACAGCGTCGACGCGCCCGGTTCCTCGCCCACCTCGAAGTCACCGTCAACCAAGTTCAGCGAAGTCGCCATAGTCCACTTACGCCAAGTGCCGCGGTAGGTCGCCGACAGGCTTTTTTGCTTGCTCTGCGAGGTGTCCGTTACTCGATCACTCCAGCGCGCGGCGCCCTCTAGGATCGGCCGCCCGGGCCGATCTAGCGGCACCGTGTAGACAACCGCGCCATACTTAAACTTGTCCGAAAACTCCGCTTCGACGCGCATCTGATCGCCGCGATGATTCATCCAGCGACGCTCTACTGATCCGCGCACGCCCGGTCCACTGTCGGTGCCAAAGAACAGCCCGGCCCGATAGGCCGTCCGCACGCCGGGCTCCAATCGGACTTCTATGGGCACGCGACCGTCGGCTAACTCGTCAACTTCCGGTGCCACATCAACGATGCCGAAGTAACCGGTGTCTGAGATACGTTGCTGCAGTTGGAGCAGCTTACTGAGGCGATACTCATCGCCGTCTTGGAACGGAACCAAGCGTGCTAGTCGCGCTTCGTCCACGTGGCTGCCGACAAAGCGCGTTTGGCCTAAGTCGTAGCGCTGACCGGGTGAGAAAACCAGCTTGATGTCCGCTGACTGGTCGGCGCGACTCACCGCAACCCTCGCGGTGTCAATTTGGGCCTCCAAGTAGCCCTCGGAGACCAGCGCCTGAAATACCTTCGCTTTGCTCGACTCGTAGGTAGGGTGATTGAGCACCTGACCGATCTTTGGACGAAAGCGGCGAATCGTTCGGGCGATGCGCTTGTTCGCGCTCGGATCGTCACCAACGATTTCGTCTTCAACGCTAGTCTGCGAATCATCGCCGGGGTTTGCGCCCTGGAATTCAATCGCAACCGAGGTCACTTTGGTCGGCGGTCCTACTGCCACCTGATAAAGGGCGTCGAATCCGCCTAGCCTAGCCTCGAGGAACGGCTCTACCGTCGCTGAGTACCAACCGTAGGGCTCGAGCGCGCGCAAGATTTGCTCCGGCGCGCGTCCGTGTAGCCGCCGAATAAGCGCCTCACTAGCGCTGGGTTTTGCGGCCAGTGCGCGCAGCTCGATGGCACGCCGCACCGAACCTGCCACGTCTTCGTCAAGCCCCAAAATTTTGACCTGAACCCGTGTCGGTTCGCTGTTGGCAGCCTTCTTGTCGTCTTGCGCGGCGTAAATCGCTTCCCCAGACAGCAGAACTGCACACAGGAGCAGGTTCAGCCGTCGCTGGGATCGTTTCCGCCTCACTCGCAAAACACGTACTCCTAGTGTTAAACCCTGGTCGACGATAATGCCCGAATTCGTCGTGACGACTGCATTGATTTCGATAGCAATGGTGCCGTCAACGCAGATTGCGCAACAAACGCTATAGCACCGTTAATGCACTCTGACTGACCACCGCCCCCTTGGAAACTTTTGAATAGACCGCAGTCTAATGGGGCTAATCCCACGAAGGAGTGATATCAGACTCATGGCCAAGGAATCGCCCACTCAGACGGCGCTGGTACCCGTCACCGTTATTGCACTCGTTGTGGCAGCTGCGCTCGGCGCACACTGGACGCGTGGCGGTGACGGTGTCGCCCATGCAGCAACCCCGTCAGCGGCTCCCGCATTAGCCGCCGCGACTATCCCCGCAGCAACTAGCAGCAGCGGCATTACTCTGCCCGATTTTCGCTCAATCGCGCGCGACAACCGCGACGCCATCGTCAGCATCAATACGGTTGGCCGGCGCGGTGGTGGTGACAGAATGCAGGGAGTGCCAGAGGAATTCCAGGAGTTCCTGCGCCGATTCGGCCAAGGACAGCCCAGTCCGCGACCCTCTCAGGGCTTGGGCTCAGGCTTCATCATTTCCACCGATGGCACGATCCTAACCAATGCCCACGTGGTAAAAGATGCGGACACCATCACCGTCACGCTGGCTGATCGGCGCCAGCTGACCGCGGTAGTCATCGGCTCCGACGAACGCACTGACGTTGCTGTGATCAAGGTGGAGGCGGACGACCTGCAGCCCGTGCGGCTGGGTGATTCCGACCAGATGGAAGTCGGTGAATGGGTGCTAGCCATCGGCTCGCCTTTCGGCCTTTCTTACACCGCCACGCAGGGTATCGTCAGCGCCACTGCACGCTCGCTGCCCAACGAGGCCTTCGTGCCGTTCATTCAGACCGACGCCGCGGTTAATCCCGGCAACTCGGGCGGCCCGCTGTTCAATGCGAGCGGCGAGGTGATCGGTATCAACTCGCAGATCTTGTCGCGAACCGGCGGCTACATTGGCTTGTCCTTCGCTATTCCGATCAAAACCGCCGTCGCTATCGCCGACCAGCTGAAGGAGAAGGGTTTCGTCGAGCGTGGTTGGCTGGGCGTGCTGATCCAGCCGGTCACCCGTGATTTGGCCGAGAACTTCGAGCTCGACCGGCCGATTGGTGCACTCGTTGCGCAGGTCAGTCCAGACAGCCCGGCAGAGAGAGCCGGCCTGCAGCCCGGTGACGTGATTTTGGAATTCAACGGCGCCGAAGTGGAAGAATCCCCGCAGCTACCGGCCATGGTTAGCGCGCTCTCACCCGGCACCGAGGTCGAACTCAAGGTGCTGCGTGGCGGTGATCGCAAGACCATCGACCTGACTATTGGCACGCTGGAAGAAGATCGATCAGCGCAAAGTGGCCCGATTCGTCGACAGAGTAACGACCGCATGGACCTGCGCGTCACCAACCTGAGTGATGAAGAACGCGAGCAACTGGGCGTTCCTGACGGCGGCGTAGTCGTAACTGATTTAGGGTCAGGACCGGCCGCTCGCGCGGGGATCCGCGCTGGCGACGTCATACTGCAGGTCAATCGCCAATCGATTGCAGACGCTGATGAGTTCGAAGAGCTGGTCAACGCTCTGCAAGGCGACGATTCGGCGCTGTTGCTGGTCAAACGTGGCGAAGGTGCGCTTTTCCTGGTGGTTGAAGACCTCGAATAGCCTGAAAGCAGACGGGGTCATCCGGGCTAGTGTCCTGTCAACGGTCTAATGACGGGTTCAGCGCCCCTGTGATGTTTCGCCGCAAGGCGCGTCGCGCAGGCAATGGCTCAGTCCTT
>QIMA01000064.1 GCA_003233535.1 Rhodanobacteraceae bacterium | reverse complement strand
TTCGTTGAGCAACAGCCGCGCGGGGTGCTTACGCCGAGTGAAAAAGCCCTTGTCATTCAGCGCCACCTTGAGCAGGGGCACCTGCAGCTTGGTCATCAAGCTGTGGCTTACCGAAGCCGGAGAGAGTCCAGTCGACAACTGGTCGAAGAGCATCCCGACCAAGTCAACGGTATCGTTGTCTTCTTCGGTCAGCACCGATGGCGCACCGTCGTTAAGCGTGCGCAGCTGAGTGAGCAGATCCTGCTTAACGTCCGAGACCTTGCGCGCTCTCCACTTGCCGCCGACCATCACCGGCGCGGCATTTTGCGTTTGCAGTACGCTCAGCACGGCCTGTAGATCGGCCGGTGCCGCTTGTTGGCAGCCACTGGGCCGCGGGCGGTTTTGACCGGTTTGGGTGCGCCGTCCGGAAAGTAACTCACGCAAAGTAGTGAACATCTCAGCCTGATCTTCTGGCGCCTGCGCCGGAGCGACATCTGCTCGATAGCCGGGTGCGGAATGCTGACGAGCATCGCCCCACAGCTCGTTAAGTGCAGAAAAAGCCGGGCGCGCGACGTCGGCTTGGCTCAGACCCGAGCTGAAGGGCGATTCGCCGATGAATGCCGATCCCCCCGGCGCGTCCTGTGCTGTCGAATCGCCGAAATTCTGCGCGCTTGGCTCTGGGTTAGGCTGGCTGGCTTGGCTAGGCTGGCTGGAATGGCCAGACGGCTGGGCAACAAATTGATCGGCAAACCACCCCTGGCTGGGCTGTGTGCTGTGGTTCGCAGGTGGCGCCGCACCCACTTTCACGCTTGACTCAGCGCCCACACCCTCGGCGTCGGGCTCAAACTCGCGTGGTTGTTTAGCCTTGGTTGGCTGCGGGGCCGCCGCTGGTGGTCGCGAACGCTGCGACATCAAGTGAAGATTTGGCAGCACTTTGTGCTGGATCAAGAACTCGTTCACTGCGTCGAGCAAGGCGCCGTAGCTCGCTAACAGGTGACGCTCAGCAAAGTTATAGAAGCGAACGCGCTGGGCCACGCCGATGTTCATGGTGTGACCAGCCGCTCTCAACCCGTCGGCCATCGCACTGGGGCCCAGCGGCAGCATCTCGTGCTCGATCGGTGGACATCCGGCGATTGCCGCGAAACGGTAGCCTAGGAAATGGAGTGCGGACGAATAGCGCATTTCAGCTTTCGCGCTGTATTCACTCAAGGCTAGGCTTTCTTCCAGCTCGGAGGTCTCGACCAAGCCCAAGCCGGCCGAATGCGCCCGATCCGTGTTGGCTCGCGCGCGCTGGCCATCGCGAGTCACCATCGCCACCATGCCGCGCTGCAGTTCGTCTCGCATAGACACTTCGAGATCTACAGCGTGCTTGCGCAATTCGCGCATTACGGCGAAGTGATCGCTCTGCTCTTGCGTGCTGCCCGCTTTGTCAGCCGCCTTAAACAGCGCCTGTTCGTAGTCGGCAACGATGCGCTTGAGCGCCGGCTCCAGCGTCTGCCAGCCGGCCTGATACGCACCTTCAAGCAGGCTCCGTACGCGCGGCGGCAGCGGCTCTTGGGTGAATTTTGTAAACGGCAGGATATCTAGCATCGCCAAACCCGGTCAGTCTATGGGCACAGTCTAGCCGGTTGAATCCGTCTGCATGCGACCGAAGTACAACACACTGGGACATCCACCGCACTGAATCGTCAACTACGCAAGCTTCGCTAAGGATGTGAACAGTACTTTGGGGTAGGCTCTGCGGCCGCCACACAATAGGATACCCGTCAATGAAATCTCGTGTGCTGACCTGCCTGATGATCGCCGTTTTCACGGTCGGCTGTAGCCCCGATGCACCGCGACTGCAACCGGAGCAGATTGAGCGCGCCGAATCTCTACGCGATCAGGCACTCAGCGGCACTAATGCCTACGCTCTGGTCGAATCGCTTACCAGCGAGGTAGGCCATCGAATGGCTGGCACCGAGGGTGATGCCAAGGGTCGGGCGTGGGCGGAGGCTAAGTTCCACGAGTTGGGATTCGATCGTGTATGGACCGAAGCGGTGAGCTTTCCGGTTTGGGACCGCGGTTTCGAGAGCGCCGCAATCACCTCACCCGAACCCAGCAATATTGTGGTGACGGCGCTGGGCGGTAGTGTCGGCACGCCCGAAGAGGGCATCAGTGGCGAGGTTATACTGTTCGAAACGGCGGCCGACTTGCTGGCCGCCCCGGCCGACAGCGCCAGCGGCAAGATCGTATTTATCAATCAGCGGACGGAACGCTCTCGTGACGGCCGCGGTTACGGTCAGGCAGTGATCGCCAGGGTCCGGGGAGCTTCAGCCGCTGCTCGTGTCGGCGCCATCGCCGTGCTGGTGCGCTCCATCGGCACCGACCGAGATTCACGCAGTCCGCATACCGGCACCATGCGCTACGACAACACGCCGACGCGGATTCCTGCAGCCGCGGTGTCTCACGTTGACGCTGACCTATTGGAAAAGCTGGTCGGCTCAGGAGAGCGTGTTGAGGTCGCCATGCAGCTTGGCGCTCGCGTTCGTCAGGGTGAGTACGAGTCGGCCAACGTGATCGGTGAATTCACCGGCCGCGAACGCCCCGAGGAACTGGTGCTGCTGGCCGCCCATCTCGATTCATGGGATTTGGGCACCGGTGCGATTGATGACGGCGCCGGCGTCGCAATAACGATGGCCGCAGCTACTCTGATTGGCCAGTCGGAGCAGCGCCCGCGACGCAGTATTCGGGTGGTCGCCTACGCCAACGAAGAACAAGGCGTGTTTGGCGGCAAGGCCTACGCAAAGCAGCATCAAGACGCCGTGTCCGCGCACGTTCTGGCTGCCGAAAGCGACCTCGGAGCGGGCCGGGTTTGGCGCTTCCAAACTCGCTTCCACGAGTCGGCCATGCCGGTAGCAGAGCAAATTATGAGCGTGCTCGCGCCGCTCGGTATTGAGCGCGGCAACAACGAAGCCCGCGGCGGTGCCGACATCAGCGCGCTGCGCGACGCTGGCGTTGCGGTGGTCGGACTGAATCAGGACGCCACCAACTACTTCGACATACACCACACCGAGAACGACACAATCGAGCAAGTCAATGCCGAAGACCTGGACCAGAACGTCGCTGCCTATGTGGCGCTGACTTGGCTAGCAGCCGACTACGAGGGCTATTTCGACGGCCGCTAGAGAGTTAGTTCAGACGGGTTCTGTCGGGAGCATTGTCCAGCGCCCCTGTTGGGGCAGCGCATTAACGGTCAATGACCGATAACCCCGGTAGCGCTCTAAGCGGGTCGGTTCCAAACACCTGCGCGGGCGTCTGCCAGCCTTCCGGCTCGTCGCCCAGGAGCAGTCGCTCAACGGCGTACAGCGCGCAGCTCACAGTGAGATCGTAGCCATTGGCAGCGCAAACGACGGTGCTCGCCTTCGTGCCAACGTCATTGACCACCTCACCCCAAAACCAGGTCTTGCCCTTCTTGCGCTCTTTTTCGCTCGGCCCCGGCGCAGATCGCTCGACGATGCGCTCAACCAAGCCGCCAAGCGTCCCCTGAGTGAAGAATTTGCGAAAGCGCATGACCAATTCCAGCAGTAGCGGCACGGACGCATAGCTGTAGACGAACTGGATACCGGTACTGATTCCCGCAGTTACCAAGTCCCCGCGCCAGGGAAAGCTGATCACTGAATGTTTGCCGCCAGGCCCGAAATCCACTTCGCGCTTTTGCAGCACCAGCTTGGCAGGCCTAAGCTGACCCGCTTCGCGCACGAAACCCGGATTGCGCAGCGAATCGAGTAGCGCACGCAGGGTCCCCCGTGACGCCTTCGATCCTTCACTTCGGAAAGCCAGGCGCAAGGTCACCGCCGATGGCAATCGCTGCTTCAAGTGCAGGGCCAAAGCATCGGTAGGCAAGATGCCCATACCGACCCCGGGCATCAGCAGCACGCCGGCCTCGCGGGCTTGCTCACTCAGCCTAGACAGCGAGCGAAAATCGCCGACCTCGCTGGAGATATCCAAATAGTGCGTGCCGGTGCGCATGCATCCCTGCGCCAGCGCAGACGCACTAAGCGAAAACGGGCCAGCGCAGTTGAGCACCAGCCGCACGCCGATGACGCCGCGTTCCACCGCTTCGCGTTCTTCTAGCGCGAACACGCGAGTCGGCAAATCCAACTGTTTACCCAGCGCCGCCAGCGCCTCTGAATTGCGCCCACTCAAGATCACATTGAGGCCGCGTTTCTTGGCCTCTGCGGCAATCAATCGACCGCTGTAACCATTAGCTCCGTAGAGCAACCAGCTTGGCTTAAATTGAGACATAGTCGACTCAGTTCGGTGTGTCGTCGACCTGGGAGGGGGCGCCACGGTTGGTGTAGTGACGGTGCAATACATCGGCGACGGCCGCAGTGAGCTTTTTCCCTGTAGGCACGTGCAAGAACTCGTTCGGGCCGTGCGCATTGGAGTGCGGGCCGAGCAGTCCGGTAACGATGAACTGAGCTTCCGGGAAGCGCTCTTGAAGCATATTCATGAACGGAATCGTTCCGCCTTCGCCCATCGCTGCCGCCTTCGGCCCGAAATAGGTTTGACTGGCATCGTTGACTGCCGCACTGAGCCACGGAACAGTCGCCGGGGCGGCCCAACCTTGTGCCGACTTCTCTATCTCGAACTCGACCTTCGCGCCGTACGGCGGATCTTTCTCGAGGGTTTCCTTGAGTATCTGGCTAGCCTTCTGGCCGCTCAGCGTAGGCGGCAAGCGTAGCGATAACTTCAACGACGTTTGCGGTCGCAACACGTTGCCCGAATCGAGCAGCGGCGGCAGGCCGTCAGCGCCAGTTACCGCTAACGCCGGACGCCAAGTGCGATTCAGCACGAGTTGCTGCAGATCGGTATCGACCGGCTGCATTCCCTCATTCCACGGGAATTTGGAGTACACCTCAGCGCCGAGCAACCGAGCAGCTTCCTGCGCCTGGAGTTGCCGTTCTTCAGGGATGTCGACGTGCATGACATCGAGCTTGATCTGCCCGGAATACGGATCCTCGATACGGTCCAGCAACTGCCGAACGATGCGGAATGACGACGGCACGATGCCGCTCGCATCGCCGGAATGCACGCCCTCCTGCAAGACCTTCACTCGCAGCGTACCGCCGGCCATGCCGCGCAACGATGTAGTCACCCACAGCTGATCGTAGTTGCCAGCGCCGGAGTCCAAACACACAACCAGATTGGGCGTCCCAATGCGCTCAGAAAGAAGGTTGATGTAAAACGGTAAATCGTAGCTACCAGACTCTTCACAGCCCTCAATGACGATCACACAGCGGGAATGGTCCAAGCCACGCTCGTGCAGCGCCATGATCGCTATCAGCGAGGCAAACAGCGAATAGCCGTCGTCGGCGCCGCCGCGCCCATAAAGTTTGTCGTCTGAGAGCACCGGAATCCACGGACCCAAGTCTGTATTCCAGCCGTGCATCTCCGGTTGCTTATCCATGTGGCCATACATCAGCACCACGTCATCGCCTTTGCCATCGATCTCAATCAGCAGCAGCGGCGTGCGGCCCGGAAGTTGAATGCGTTCAATCTGCATGCCGGTAATGGGCTGATCACGGGCCCAGGTTTCCAGCAAATCCATCGCCTCGTCCATGTATCCGCGATCAGACCAGCCGGGATCAAACATCGGTGACTTGTTGGGAATTTTGATATAGGTCGACAGCTCCGGAATTACTTCCCGGTCCCACTTTTCGGCCACAAAGTTCATCAACTTGTCGCTGGTCATTCTTCGCTCACTTGGTCTGCACATCGAGAGCGCTTAGCTCTGACGCTGGAGGGCGTTAGTGTACCCGGTTGGGCCAGATAGAACGCGAAACGGCACCCGCTTGGCGAGCAGATGACATTCAGAACCGCTACCTGCAGCCGTTGTGCGGATTTTTCTTACCCCCATCGAGCATTTTTCCTACACCACAGCGAGCAATTTGCTGATGCCGCGCACCTGCGCCACAACCTAATCTGATTCCACCGCGGCGCTGAACGCCCGGCCCGGTGATTCAGCCTCACGAACACCGGCTCTCAAAACACTTAGGAGTCAGACATGAACCGTTTCTTCCAATCGCTGCTGTTTTCCTTGGTCTTGGCCGTTCCCGCATTCGCCGGGCAAGCAGTCAACATCAACAGTGCCGACGCAACCACCCTGGCCGAGAGCCTTGACGGCGTCGGCCCGGCCAAGGCCGTCGCCATCATCGAACACCGCAAAGCCAACGGCCCGTTCAAGAGCGCCGACGGTCTAGCAGCGGTCAAAGGAATCGGCCTAGCGACCGTGGACAAAAATCGCGAATTCATCCAGTTAACCAAGCCGAAGGCAGCCAATTAGCACAGGGAGACCGCTCTGGTAGCGGCGCCAAGGAAGGCTGCGCCCTGGTTCATAGGCACCAGGGCGCAACTTCGAGCTCAGGTGTTAACTGCATCCAGCACTCACTGGCCGTGTTCGCAGCTGAGCGCCGCCCGAAGAGTGGGTTGTCGAAAGGTGCTGTTCGGGAGCCAGAATTACATCCTTATCACCGCTGAGTACGAGCACATCAGCGAACACCCGGGCGTAATGTTTGGTCGGCTGGGCATCCAGCTGGGATTGATACCAAGGGCCAGCGAAAAGCCGCGCCTGGGGAGGCGAGCACAATCAGACGGACGTCCGAACCCAGCTGTGCAGCCGCCATCCCGGCAATCTAACGATCCCTCGCTAGGCCCTTGATCGCCCAGCGACTTTTCCTCGGTCGGGTGTATAAACCACTACACCGCTCCTGCAGCAAAACCACTGGCCTACCAATGTCCTGCGCAATCATCGCGCGAGTTCATGAAACATCCGGG
>QIMA01000206.1 GCA_003233535.1 Rhodanobacteraceae bacterium | reverse complement strand
TGTAGTGGTTCATACACCCGACTGAGGAAAAATCGCTGGGCGATCAAGGGCCTAGCGAGGGCGCGTGAAGTTTATGAAACGTTCGGGCTAGTCCCTTAGTACGATGGCCTTAAGCCTTATCGTCGGCCTGGGAAATCCAGGCAGTGAATACGCCAATACCCGGCACAATGCCGGGTATTGGTTTATTGATCGCTTGGCTGAGCAACTGGGCGAACGCTTCTTGAGCGAATCCAAGCTGCATGCGCAGGTGGCTCGGCCCCGAATGGGCGGTGAGAATCTGCTCTTGGTGAAGCCAACGGCGTTCATGAATCGCAGCGGTCAGTGCTTGGGCGCGGTGTTGCGCTACTACAAGATTGACCCTTCCGAGTGTCTCGTGGCGCATGACGAACTGGATCTACCAACCGGCAGCGCCCGGTTCAAATTCGGCGGCGGTCATGGCGGGCAAAACGGCCTGCGCGACATCAAAGCGCACTTGGGTCACGGCGACTTTCATCGATTGCGGATCGGCATTGGTCACCCAGGACATAAGGATCGGGTGACACCGTGGGTGCTCGGCCGTCCGAATTCAGCAGACGAGCAAGCCATTGTCGAAGCTATCGATCGCGCTGTGCAGTACTTGCCGCTGGCGATAGATGGGCAGATGAACGAGGCGATGAAGCGTCTACACACAGCGCCTGACGCCAACAAGTGACCAACTTTTCGTGCCGCGGCGCGGGCAAACTAATGACCAGAGGACGCTGAGCAAGCGCCTCTAACTCGCTCGGGCAGCAGCCCAGAGCCAATAAGGACACCAGTCATGGCAATCCAATGCGGCATCGTCGGACTCCCTAATGTCGGCAAGTCCACCCTGTTTAACGCCTTGACCAAAGCTGAGATCGCGGCGGAGAACTATCCATTCTGCACCATCGATCCGAATACCGGGGTTGTTCCAGTGCCGGATCCTCGCCTCGATCAACTGGCGGCAATCGTTAAGCCACAGAAGATACTGCCGACCAGCATGGAGTTTGTCGACATCGCAGGGTTGGTCGCGGGCGCGTCCAAGGGCGAAGGCTTGGGCAACCAGTTTCTCGCGCACATCCGCGAGACTGACGCGATAGCTCACGTCGTGCGCTGCTTTGAAAACGAAGACGTGGTCCACGTGGCCGGCAAGATCGACCCGCTTTCCGACATTGAAACGATTGATACCGAGCTGGCCCTGGCCGATTTGGAAGCCACTGAGCGGGCGCTCATTAAGGCCGAGAAGGCCGGTCGTAGCGGCGACAAGGGAGCCAAAGCGCGCAAGGAAGTGCTGCTCAAGGTGAAGGCCGGTCTGGATGACGCTAAGCCGGTGCGGGCGCTAGCTCTGGGTGCTGACGAGAAGTTGATGATCCGCGACTTGTGCCTGCTCACCAGCAAGCCGGTTATGTACATTGCCAACGTCAAGGATGATGGTTTCGAGGGCAACCCATTTCTGGACAAGGTGCGAGCCCATGCCGAAGCCGAAGGCGCCGAGGTGGTGCCGATCTGCGCCTCGATCGAGGCAGAGTTGGTGCAGTTAGACGCCGAAGACCGCGCATCCTTCTTGGAAGACATGGGCCTAAGCGAACCGGGTCTTAATCGAGTGATCCGAGCCGGCTACTCGTTGCTCGGTTTGATGACCTACTTCACTGCCGGCGTGAAGGAAGTGCGCGCCTGGACTGTGCCGATCGGCAGTACCGCACCGAAAGCTGCGGCGGCGATTCATACCGATTTCGAGAAGGGCTTTATCCGCTCTGAAACCATCGCTTTCGACGACTTCATTGCCTGCAAGGGCGAGTCTGGCGCACGAGAGGCAGGCAAACTGCGCGCCGAAGGCAAGGAATACATCGTTAAAGAAGGCGATGTGTTGCATTTTCGGTTTAACGTTTAGCCTTGCTGAGGGCTGAGGGCCCAGTAGAGCGACCAAAACTCTATGCATCGGACTAGATCAAAGCCACTTCCTGCGAATACTCGAGTACCCATGACCAACGCTCACTACCAGATCGATCAGCACTACCACGACGAGATCGCTAGGCAGTATGACCATGTGGTTGTGCGGCCGCGCGGGTTTCCGATTGAGTTGCTGTTTGAGCGCTTCGATACGCTCTTCGTTGGCCGTGAGCGGATGTTAGACCTGGGCTGCGGCACCGGGCACATGCTGCTGCGCTACGCGCGTCACTTTCGCGCCGCAATGGGCGTTGATCACAGTCGCGGGATGCTCGCGCAGGCTAGCGAGAATCTGGCTGCGGTGGGCGTAAATAGCGCCATCTTGGTGCACAGCGACCTGATTAGCTTCGTCCAGCAGCAGACATGCAGCCAGTTCGATCTGATTACCTGCGTGGGTGTCTTGCATCATCTGCAGGGTGACGACTGCGCGGTATTGCTGAACACTGTTAGAGAACGATTGAGCCCTGGCGGTCGAATTCTACTAGCCGAGCCAATTACCGGGGCAGACGAGCCGGCTGCGATTAACGCGTGGAATAGACAGGCACTCGGCGGTAGCCGGGATTTCAGCGGAGAGATTCCACAGGATCCGGATGAGGCGCCGTTGGATGAAGCGACTTGGCGCTTGGCGATCGCTGCTGCGGGCCTACGTAGCGTTGCTGAAAACCGTATGTGGGAATGTTCCACCAGCGTGGAATTTCCCTGCACCCACGAGCGCGAGCAACTGCGCCAGCTGATCGCCGCCAATCCGGGTGGCAATGTCCTCGCGCTGCTGCTGGGCACTGAGTAACTGCATTCAACCCTCAATCGACTCGCAGGCCCGAGTGGAGTCGGGTATGGCGAGAATATCATCGGCGCGGCGATGGTCTTACAGAGCGCTGCCATTAGCCACAAAGGGTCGGCCATTGAGCGCACAAACGGCAGGCTTGCGGAGCACCTTTCGTCACCCGTCGCGACAGCTGGTGGAATAGATTTTCTCAAACAAATCAGCTTTGTTCACATTACCGCTTGTCCGCTGACCGCTGCCTGTGGAAGAATCAGGGCAACTCCGCAAGGAAGTGCAGAGTGTGATAGACCCGGATGGCTACAGACCAAATGTCGGAATTGTCTTAATGCATGACTCGGGGCGGCTGTTTTGGGCCCGCCGCGTCAGGCATGACGGTTGGCAATTTCCTCAGGGCGGCATGAATACCGATGAGACCCCGGAAGAGGCTATGTACCGGGAGCTTAACGAAGAGACAGGCCTGCTTCCCGAACACGTAGAAGTGCTGTCGGCCACACCCGGCTGGCTGCGCTATCGCTTGCCTCATCACTTTGTTCGGCGAAATTCGCGACCACGCTGCATTGGCCAGAAACAAGTCTGGTTCTTGTTGCGACTGCTTGGTGACGAAGAATCGGTAAAGCTCGACGCGTGCGACAAACCCGAATTCGATCAGTGGCGCTGGGTGGATTTTTGGTACCCCGTGCAAAACGTGGTGCCTTTTAAGCGCTTCGTTTACGAGCGCGCCTTGCGCCATTTATCCAACGCTGCCAGAAATGTAAGCGAGATCCCGACGTTTCAACCGTCGGCGTTGGCGCGCTCGCGCAGCGGATTTCATCGCGACCGTAATCGGCAAAAACAGGCGGCGAGCTAGCGTTCGCGAACGAACTAGCGGTTGGCGCTGAGCGCTAACCTAATCTTAGCCCGGATGTTTCATAAACTTCACGCGCTTTCATCACGCTGGCCATCCGAGTACCATCGCTCCCGCCTCGAGGTGTCCATGGCGCAGAACTGCTGCGCACTGGGTGAAACGGGAAGTCGGTCAAATTCCGACGCTGCCCCCGCAACGGTAGGCGAAGTCTTTATGGCGCTGATCACTGGTCAGCCGCCGAAGGGCACACAGTTCCTCAGCCACTGCGCGCTATAAGGCCGTGGGAAGGCGAACTGGGTGCCGGACAGCAGTCCGCTTCGTGAGCCCGGAGACCGGCCTTGATGCTCCCTTTAGACCAGGTGTCGCGGCGGGCGACCCGAGTCGATCTCAGGCGCGCTTGCGCCTGTCCGGTCTTCGTCGCCCTGCTGATACACCCCTCAAGCTCGCGGGCGGCGAGCACCTTGGAGTCATCACAATGTACAAATCTCTTCCGGTCGCGCTGCTGGCAGCGTTGGCGAGTCCGTCTTCGTTTGCTCAAGATTCGACTCTGCCGACGATGCTGGTCACTGCGACCCGTAGTCCTCAGCCACTCGACCAAAGCTTGGCCTCGGCCGTAGTTTTCGATCGCGAAGCGATCATTCGCAGTCAGGCGGTAGATTTGGTCGATTTGCTGCGCCATTCGGTCGGTGTGGAAATCAGCCGGAACGGCGGGCCGGGCGGTGCAACCAGCGTGTTCCTGCGTGGCGCCAATTCCAATCAAACGCTGGTCTTAGTCGACGGTGTCCGCGTTTCTTCTGTGACTACCGGTGCCGCCGCATGGGAACAGTTGCCCCTAGAGCAAGTGGAGCGCGTGGAAATCGTGCGCGGGCCACGCGCGGCGCTGTGGGGGTCGGACGCGATTGGCGGCGTGGTTCAAATCTTCACCCGAGTGCCTGATCGCGCTTCCATGCGCCTGAGTGCTGGCCGCTATTCCGACTACTACGCAGGGGCGTCGTTTGGCGGCAGCAGCGGTGCGCTGACGATCGGCGGCAGCGTGGGCCGGCGGTTGTCCGAAGGCTTTTCCGCGCAGAACCCCAATGGCTTCGGCTTCAACCCCGACGACGATGGCTACCAATCGACCGATCTGAGTTTTGCCATGGATTGGCAGGGCAGTGACTCTGCGCTGCGGATGCGCAGTTTCAGCCGGGAAGGCGACATCGAATTCGATCAAGGGTTTAGCGAATCAGTCAATCGGGGATTGTCCCTCAACTGGCGCGGCAAAGCAGGCCTGTGGCGACCAGGAGCGCAGGTGGGATGGTCAGTAGATGAGGTTGATACGCCGGCCTTTGGCAGCCGATTTGAAACCGATCGCTGGAGCCTGGATCTGGATGCGCAACGCGCCTTCGGTGACAAGCTATCAATCACCTTGTTAGCCAACTTACTGAGTGAGCAGGGGCTATTCAACGATGCGTTTGGTGGCGATCTTATTGACGAAGATCGCGTTTCTTACGCCTTTGCCGGTCTCTGGGAGCTGGAGCTGGGCGCGCATAGCCTGGAGGCGGCGGCACGTATCGACCATTACGATGGCTTCGGCAGCGAATGGTCGCCACGGTTGGGCTGGAGCTGGCAGGTGGCACCACAGTGGCGTTTGATCACGTCTGTGGGAGAGGGCTTCCGTGCGCCGAACTTCAATGAGCTGTATTTCCCCGGTTTTGGCGGTCAATTTGCGGGCAACCCGAACCTCGATCCCGAAGTCTCTTCGGGCGCGGAGCTACGTGTCCAGTGGCGGCCGGGTGCGCAATGGCGTTGGTCTGTCTCGGCCTATCGCAACGATGTGAAAGACCTGATTGCCTTTGCCGGCACCGAATTCGCCGCAATCAACATCGCCCGTGCGCGCCTGGAGGGCGTGGAGTTGGAAGGTCGCTGGAGCAATCGCAAGTATTGGGTCGAGGGTTCCATGGCTTGGCAAGATCCACGCAATCGGGACACCGATCAGCTGCTGCCTCGCCGCGCCAAGCGCAATGCGCACTTACAGGCTGGCTGGCGTGTAAGCGAGAGGCTGGAGTTAGGTGCCGAGGCTGACTACGCTTCTGAGCGCTTTGACTTCGGCACTGCGCTGGATTCGTACAGCCTCTTTGCGCTGACCGCGGATTGGCGATTTAGCGAGGATTGGCGCGTGCAGTTACGCGGCGACAACTTGAGCGATGAGGACTACGAACTGGCTTCCGGATTCAATACGCCAGGGCGTAGCCTGAGCGTGACCCTGCGCTGGGGCGAGTAGCCCGCCCCATCTGGCCCTGGGCTGGCACAGCGCCAGCTCAGGTCCACGTCGGCCGCGTGCGGCTGGTTAGCGAGCACGCCTAGCCGCTTGTGGTGCCCCTAGCCCGGGATTTCATAAACTTCACGCGCCCTCGCTAGGCCCTTGATCGCCCAGCGACTATTCTCAGTCGGGTGTATGAACCACTACACCGCGCCTTTTAGAAAAACCACTGGGCAATCAATGTCCTGCGCGATCATCGCGCGAGTTCATGAAATATCCGGGCTAGTTTCGGACCATCAACACCACGAGAGCACAGCTGTAACCTTCGGCCCATGGCTTCCCATACTCGCGCCAGAATAGCGGCGCGATTGAGTAAAATAGTGCTTTTAGTGGCGCGATTGTCGTTATCGCGCCAGAATAGCGGCGCGATTATCGAATTGCGCCATCTCTCAGCACGGAAGCCGCATCCGTCATGCCCAGAATCCAGCCCGCCGACCAGCTTGAGGCGATCTATAAAGCTCTGCTCGCCACGGCAGACAAGCTGAATCTGGTGGCCCTTGCGGAACAGTTTCCGCAACTTCCCAGGCGAACCCTGCAAAGGCGACTGAGTCGCCTAGTCGACGATGGGCGTTTGCAGCCGGTTGGCTCGGCGCGTGCGCGCTGCTACCGCGCGTTCCCGCTTGAACTCAGCGAGTTCGTAAGTTCCTCGGCGAACGCCAGTGCCGTTGCTGAAACGGAGCTTGAGCTGCCGGTCAGTTCGGAAGCTCAACAGGTGCGTCGTTCGATTCGTCGCCCGCTGGCCCTGCGCCTGCCGGTTGGCTACCGGCATGCGTTACTGGACGACTACGTGCCGAATGTGGACAGCTACCTGTCACCAGAGGTGCTGGCGCGACTGCATGCATTGGGGCGATCGCCGGTGGGCGCGCGTCCAGCCGGGACCTATGCGCGGCAGATCCTCGATCGCCTGCTGATTGATCTGTCCTGGTCATCAAGTCGATTGGAGGGCAATACCTAC